>DATCBR010000224.1:0-16254 GCA_036511765.1 Acidobacteriaceae bacterium
ATCCAGACCGCGCGCTGAACGAGTGCTCGGTGCTCGACTTCATCTGCCGCCGCGAGTTCGATTACTCGGTGGTGGAGTTCGCGCAGGGCAAGCCGCTGAACGAGATTCTGGGCATCAGCTACAAGGATGCGAATGGGGTGATCCAGCACAACCCGGACCGCGCGCAGGTGACTCCGGAAGAGCTGGACGAGATGCCGTGGGCGACGGAGATCTACGCACGCGACCTGGATGTGACCAAGTACAACGTGCCGTTCCTGCTGCATCCGTTTGTCGCGCTGTATACGACGCGCGGCTGCCCGGCGCAGTGCACGTTCTGCCTGTGGCCGCAGACGCTGAGCGGCCATGCGTGGCGCAAGCGTTCGACCGATGATGTCGCTGCCGAGATGGCGAATGCGAAGAAGCTGTTTCCGCACGTCAAGGAGTTCTTCTTTGACGACGATACGTTCAACATCCAGAAGGCGCGCACGATTGAGTTGTGCGAGAAGCTGAAGCCGCTGGGGCTGACATGGTCCTGCACCTCGCGCGTGACGACGGACTACGACACGCTGAAGGCGATGAAGGAGTCTGGTTGCCGGCTGCTGATCGTAGGCTATGAGTCGGGCGATCCGCAGATCCTGAAGAACATCAAGAAGGGCGCGACGGTACAGCGGGCGCTGGACTTCCAGCGCGACTGCCACAAGCTGGGCCTGGTGGTGCACGGCGACTTCATCCTGGGGCTGCCGGGCGAGACCAAGGAGTCGATCCGCAACACGATCGAGTTCGCCAAGCAACTGGACTGCGAGACGATCCAGGTGTCGATGGCGCATGCGTTCCCGGGTACGGAGTTCTTCGAGTATGCCAAGGAGCATGGCTTCATCACCAACGACGCGATGATGGACGACGGTGGCCACCAGATGGCGCACATCGAATATCCCGGCCTGCCGGTGGATTACGTGATGGAGATGGTGCACAAGTTCTACGACGAATACTTCTTCCGTCCGAAGCAGGCGTGGCGCGTGGTGTGGCAGGCGATCAAGAACCGCGACGTGGGACGGCTGTACACGGAGTCGAAGTCGTTTATGGCGCTGCGCTCCAAGCGGAACAAGGCGGTGGAGGATATGCGTACGGCCAATGCGATCAAGGCGCAGGAGTCTGTGAGCCAGAACGCGTAGGAGTGGATGAATCGACAGAGAGGGCGGCCCAAAGCCGCCCTTTGCTTTGAGTGGATGGAACGGATGAAGCACAGGCTGACGCTGCAGCAATATCTGATTCTGATTGCGGTGATGCTGACGGCATCGGTGGGCGACACGCTGCTCTCGGTGGGGATGGGGCAGGTGGGCGCGGTGGACCTGCATCATCTTGGCCTGCTGTGGCGAGCACTGTTCAATCCGTATGTCGATTGCGGGATTGCGCTGCTGATCGGATTTTTTGCGAGCTACATGACGGCGTTGAGCTGGGCGGACCTGACATTCGTGATGCCGGCGACGGCGTTTGGATATGTGGTCGTGGCATTGCTGGCGCGCTACTGGCGGCATGAGCAACTGAGCCTGTATCGCTGGGCGGGCATTGTGCTGATTGTGTGCGCGGTAGGATTTGTGGCCAACGGGCCTTCGCGGACTGAGGTTGCCGACGACGACAAGCGCGAGCGGCATGATCTGGACAGGATGGATTCGGGTGTGGGCCGGTGATGGCGCCGCATGTGGGCGCGGTCCGCTCATGGACATGCATCTTCGCGGTTGCGGCGATGGCGATTGCGGGAGAATGCCTGGTTGCCGCGGCGATGCGGCGGCTGGGCGACCTGGACATTATCCGCGCGAAGAGCGGGATGCCCGGCGCGATCCGCGCGGTGCTGTCGAGCCCAATGTTTCTGGTGGGCGCAAGCTGCATGGCGCTGAACTTCTTTGCGATGCTGTACACGCTCAGCATCGTGGAACTGTCCTTGGCGGCGCCGGCGACGGCGTCGCTGACGTATGTCGGCAATGCGATTGCGGCGAAGATGTTTCTGCGGGAGAATGTCGACCGGCGGCGGTGGCTGGCGGTGGCGTTTGTGTGCGCGGGAGTTTTTTTGCTGGCGAAGTGATCGTGGGACAAGGCTGGCTGAGTAATGTGGGGATTCTTCGCTGCGCTCACAATCTTGAAAATAGACTGCCTACAGCAGCCATTGCTTCACATCAATGCCTGGGGCTATTTCGGTGGAGGCGTCGGGCCAAGTGTCTGAGACGGGGCGAAGGAGGCAGACTTGGTCGCGTTGCCAGCGCCGATCCATGTGATGAGCTGGCCGGTCTGGCGCAGGAGCTGGACTTCAGCCTGGCGGAGTTCGAAGGTGGCGTCTAGGACAGCGATGTACTTGTCACGTTCGTCGATGCGGGCCTTCTGCTCATCCTTGGGTGTCATCTGCGGGTCGTTGGGGTTGCCGGTGCCGGACTGAAGCTGTTGCCGCAAGACATCCAACTGCTGCTGGGCGAGCTGCTGTTGCAGCATGGCCACATCGGACTGCGCCTGCAATTCGGCGATGGAGTGACGAAGCTTCCCCTGTCCATCCAGCGCTTCCAGCTGGGCGTTCTGCGCATCGTGCATCGCGTGGGCGGCCTGGGCAGTGGTCTCGTGCGCCTTGTCACTGCGCGACTTGTCGAAGAGGGGAACATTGACCTGGATGCCGAAGGCGGTCTCATTGGCCGTAAGAAGTGTCTGCCCGTTGTTGCCTTTATAGATGTTTTCCAGGTTTTTGAATGAGTCGGTAAAGGTGGCGTAGCGCTGATAGTTGACGACCAGATTGATCTGCGGCCAGAAGCGAAAGCGGGAATCACCCTTGGCCTGGTCCTGCCTGGCCTGGGCGCTGAAGAATGCGGCGGCGACTGCGGCATTGGCATAGGGCCCGGAGGGGGCCTCCGCAGGAAAAGCGGAGCTGGGGAAGACGCCGTCAACGGAGAGCGATGCAGCAGGCACACCGATAAGGCGCGCAAGGTGGTCGCGGTCGTTCTCAAAATCGTCGTCAGCGTGGAGAGCGGCGAGCTTCAACTGCGCGGCGGTCAGCTTCGCCTGAGTCAGGTCCATCTGGGAGTCCTGTCCGGCGTTTATTCGGTCCTGAGAGATAGAGGCGAGCTTGTTTGCGAAATCGAACTGCTGATGGATTGCCTCGGCACGCTGCCGGTCGTGATCGAGTGCGAGAAAGGACAGGACGGTATCCTGCGCTACGGTCTCCTGAATGTCCTGCAGCGACATCTCCGAGGCCTGTAGGCCGGCGCGCGCGGAGAGAACGTAGTCATGTTGGGACGCGCTGAAGACAAGTGAGCCGGCGTTTGCGCTAAAGAGAGTCGGCGGATAGGGCACATAGCCGTAGGCCTGTCCGACCGCGGAGCCGACCGCGGCCGAGGGGATATAGACATCGTGGGCCTCGGCCAGGGCGGCGCGCGCGCGGTTGACCTCATCCTGCGCACCGAGCACGCGGGGGTTGTTGCGCAGGGCCAGGTCCACGGCGCTACCAAGTGAGAGCTGCGCCTGGGCCGGCGTAAGGAGGCTGCCGGCCACGCCCAGTATCAGCGCGATGAGAGCAAAGCGGCGCAGCGCGGGACGGAAGAACAGACGGTATGGGCGGACGATGGACATGCGGGTTGAGTTGCGCGCCTGGGTGGGCGTTACGTCCATGGTAACGGTTGTCGTCATTCCATCGCCTGCCGATCCGGGTGGTAGTTGCGCACGAAATCCGGGGCGAGTGCGACGGCCGCGTCTTTCTCGCGGGCAGCTTCCGCAGTGTTTCCGCGCGCGGCCAGCAGACGGCTGAGCTGCAGATGGACTTTGAAGGCAGGCGCGGCGTCGGATTTGGAGTGCGAGGCGAGATAGTCGCGGAGGCAACGTTCGGCGAGATCGGGCGCGCGATGCGCTTTGGTGAGAATGCTGGCTGCGTCCACGAGGACAGGCGAGTGGGTACGGTCCGCGGCGAGGGCGGAGTGGATGGCGGTGAGCGCGTCGTCGGGGCGCTTGCGTGCCTGGTAAAACTGTGCAAGATCGATCCAGGCTTCGGCACCGCCGCCTGCTGCGATGGCGTGCGTGAACTCGGCTTCGGCGGCAGGAAGGTCGTTGCCGGCGTCTGCCATGCGGGCCAAAAGGCGATGGGCAGCGGCAGGGAAGCGGGGCATCATGCGGCTCACCAGCAACTGGGCCTTGTCGGTGCCGCCGCCGACGATGAATGGCGCGTCGACGTCGTATTCGCCGAGGTCGTTGAACGCGGCGACGTTGTTGGGATTGAGTTCGGTTGCGCGGGTAAAGCTGGCCTTCACCTTGCGCGCGAGTTTGAAGCCGGCGATAGGGCCGGCGCGCTGGGCCTTCATGCCGTAGGCGCGGCCAAGCCAGAGCTGATTGTCGCTGGACTCCTCGCGTCCGGCGGTGGTGAATGCCGATGCGGTCTCGCATTCACGGACTGCAGGATCGGCCATCTCCTGCGAGTAGTAGACCCGGCAAAGCAGTTGATGCGAGTAGGAGTCAGCGGAGTTCGTAGAGATGGCCGTGCGCAGCAAGGCTTCCGCATCCTGGACACGGCCTTCCATCAGCGCATGCCAGGCGGGGGCGTGGGCGGCATCGGGCATTGCCTCTGCCTGGGATGTTACGGTGCACAGGGTGAGGAGCAGAGTCGCGACAATAAAATGCGCGGAGACGGAACCCAGCGCGAGAAACGGCCTGAGTGGGCAGGAAGAGGCGGCCGGGGGAGGGGCGTTCATGCGCGATCAGGAACCGGGAGTAGCGGTGACGGACTGGCCGTCAATGAGTTCGACGTTGCCGGTAGCGTTGGTGGCGACGGTGTCGCCTTCGGAGAGGCCGGAGACGATCTCCGCGGAGGTGAGGTTGACGATTCCCGTCCGCACGTCGGTGCGGACCAGCTTGCCATCGCGAATGCGAAAGACGTAGGGCTGGCCGTGGCTGTCGAACTTGAGAGCGCCGCGTGGAACAGCCAGTACGTGAGGATGCTCGGCCAGCGTGACTTTCAGGTGGACGTTGGCGTTTGGCGTCAGCACGCCGTCAGCATCGTCGACGTCGATGATGCATTGGCCGACGAAGCGGTTCTGGTACTGGATGATGGTGGACGGTATCTGCGAGACATGTCCATGCCACGTTTTGCCGGGCTGCGCCTCCCAGGTAATGACGACGGGCTGATTGACGGCGAGAGTGCCGATATCAGGCTCGTCAAAGTAGGCGGCGATGCGCAAGCGGCCCATGTTTGCGACGTCAATGAGCTCTTCGCCGGATTCGACGTAATCGTACTGCGATACGGGAAGGTAATAGACGCTTCCTGCGATGGGAGACCGGATGAGGTCATTGGCCAGCGCGCTCTGAGCGGCGGCGACGGCGGCGCGAGCGTCCGCGACCTGGGCGTTGGCGCTGGAGACATCGGCGGGCGTGTAGCGCTGGGAAGTTCGCGCATGCAGACCCTGGAGGTTGGACTCATCCATGTCGATGCGGTGCTGGGCCGATGCGACTTCTGCGGGGGAGGCGGCGCCGCGGGCCTGTAGCTTCTGCGCGGTGGCTAGGGCGATCGCGTCCTGCTGCAACTGCAGATTGGCGCGGTCGAGATCGGAGGTGCTGGCTGCGTGCTCCTCCTGCGAACCGCCGTGGGCAACGTTGGCGGCGGCCACCTGCGCGGCCTGGAGCGCAGCCTGCGCGTGGGCCAGCGAGGCTTGTGCGGCGGCGTCGCCCAACTTCAGCAGCAGCTGGCCTTTCTGTATCTTCTGGAGGGGGCTGACGTAGATGCGTTCGACCTGGCCGGGGGCCTGAGCGCGCGCCTGGAAGTCGTCGGTCAGCTCTACCTTGCCGTTGGCGTTCGCGGTCTTGAGCAGGTCCTGATACGAGACCGTACCGGTGTGGACCTCAATCTTCTGGCGCGAGAGCGAATGCACGGCGTAGATCGCCAGCAGAATAAGAACTGCCGCCGTTCCCCAGATAGCGACCGGTGTCGAATTGCCTTGCTTGTTATTCGCTGCCATCGGGTCAGGTGTCAGTATATAAGACACACTACCGGCCCAAACGACCCAGAAATTTCTTCACGCTGGGGAGGATTCAGCGAGATACGGGGCGGGGATGGAACTGCGGCGCGACTGCTTACCGGCGATTCGGAGGGAATTGCGTGAGCGCTCGGTCTAGCAATCTGCTGGCCGGAGGGCGCAGAGTTCCAGCTCTAACCCACCGTGCGAGGCAGTGGCATAGGGGCCGGTGTTGCGGCGGAGCTTGTAGAGAAGATCGACGCGAGCGCCCGAGGGAAGAGGCGCGCACAGCGAGGTCCAATCGATTGAGTTACGGGACCAGCCGAGCGCGGCGACGGGAGCCGAGTCCGCCTGGCGGAGCTGAAGGCAGATGTGTTTGTCCTGGATGATTCGCGGTGGGGAGGTCAGCTCCGCCGCCCGCGTACAGAAGACGGGCTCTGGATTGCCGAGGCCGAAGGGGGCCAGGCGGGCGGTCCAACTGAAGAGATCGAGCGAGAGGTCGGCGAAGGTGAGCTCGGCATCGTAGGTGAGCCTGGGCGTGAGCACATCGGAAGAGAGATGTGTGGCGGCGTAGGCAGAGATGCGTTCTCGCAACAGAGGCAAGCGCTCTGTGGGCAGCGAGAAGCCGACGGCGTGGGCGTGGCCGCCAAAGCGGTGGAAGAGCGGAGCTTCAGGATTGGCAGAGTCCGCGGCGGCGATCGCATCCAGCAGGTGAAAGCCGGGGACAGAGCGGCCGGAGCCGTGCGCGTCGCCATTGGAGTGCGTGATGACCAGCGCGGGCCGACCGGTGCGGTCCACCACGCGCGAGGCGAGTATGCCGATGACACCCCGATGCCAGTCGGGATGGTCGAGGATGAGGCAGTCCGCGGGATAGGAGCCGGCGGCGCCAAGCAGTGTGGCGAGCTCGACTTCGATGAGGTCGAGGGCGCGCGCTTCGGAGTCGCGGCGCGCTTGATTCAGGCCGTCGAGTTTTTCCGCCAGGGTGCAGGCGCGTTCGGCATCGCGTGTGAGGAAGAGCTCGACCACGTCGGAGGCGACATCCATGCGTCCGGCGGCGTTGATGCGCGGCGCGATACGGAAGGCGACTTCGCCGGCCGTTGGAGCGCGATCGAGTGGCAGCTTCGCCAGCTGCATAAGGTGTCGCAGGCCGGCCTGGACGGGGCGGGCGAGCGCGGCCAGACCGAGCGCGGCGATGGTGCGGTTTTCGCCGGTGAGAGGCACAGAGTCGGCGATGGTGGCTATGGCGACAAGCTTGAGGAAGGATGGGATGAGCTTGTCGCGTGTGCGCGCACGGAAAACATCGGGATTGGGCGTGACTGCCGCGGCGGCATCGAGCAGCGCCTGCGCGAGCTTGAAGACGACTGCCGCGCCGCAGAGTTGCTTGCAGGGATAGGCGCAGCCGGGTTGCGTGGGGTTGATGACGGCGACGCAATCCGGCAGATCGACGACGCCATCGGGCAGGTGGTGATCGGTGACGATGAGGTCCAGGCCGAGGGCACGTGCTTCGCGGGCTTCAGCAACTGCGCGGATGCCGGTGTCGACGGAGATGACGAGGCGGATGCCGGAGGCGGCGGCGTCGGCGAGGACCGAGGCCTGCATGCCGTAGCCCTCGCGGATGCGGTGCGGCACGTGATAGCGGACGATGGCTGGGTGCGCAGGATCGATGGCGAGCGCGATGCGTTCGAGGGTGGTCTTGAGCAGGACGGTGGCGGTGGTGCCGTCAACGTCGTAGTCGCCGTAGATGAGGATGGGTTCGGAGCAGCGGAGAGCGGCGAGGATGCGCTCGACGGCGGTACTTATCCCTGTTAGCGAGGCGGGGTTGGTCGCAGGGTCGTCGAGATAGGTGGCGAGCGCCGGATCGAGGAAGGCGTCCGCGGAGGCAGCGGTCTCGATGCCGCGCGCGGCGAGGATGTGAGCGATGGCGGGAGGACAGCCGAGCGAGGTTGCGAGCGCCTGCGCGGCGAGTGGGTCGGTGGCGCGCAGTTGCCATGGTCCGGTTGCGTTCATTTTGTGCCGGGCTTAGTCGTCGTCGCCGTCGTCGTCGACCATGATGCCGAGATCGGTTACGGTCTCGATCAGCTCCTGGAAGCGCTCATACCACTCGGTGGAGGTTTCAAAGAGGAACATGACGCCGTGGTGCGCGAAGCCCAACTGGATGTAGCCGAGCTTTCCTACGTGATTGACGAGGTATTCGGCATCATCGATCTCCGGCGCGTCCGGATCGGGATAGTTCTGATCGCTCAATTGATCGAGGAGAACGGCCACGTCGGACTTTTCGAGCACGACCTCGCTCATGGTGATGAAGCTGGCTCCGGCGGCCTTGGCGTGCTCGACGAAGTCCTTCCATGCGTCGGGATCGGTGTCCTCGAAGACCACGGTTGGGACCTCTTCGGCGACGTATCCGCTGAAGCGGCGAAGTCCATGGCCGGCGATGAAGGCGACCATGTCGTCTTTAAGCGAGATGAGATTATCGGGCTGCATGTGCAGCAAGTATTGTCGCAGATTGAGAGACGCGGCGCAGGCTGTTTTGACTTCCCTCGCCTTATGACTTAGAACTAAGGCTTCACCTGAGTTTTCTGCGACCGTGAGTTGTACTCGCGGCTGCGCCACCATAACACCCCCGTAACGGAATGTTCGGGAAGCGCGGTGAGATTCCGCCACTGCCCCGCAACTGTAAGCGCGCACGAGAGAGACTCGTGAATGCCAGCCGGGACCAACCCACTGTAGGCCGAGAAGGCCCGCGGGAAGGGAAGGCCCAAAGCAAGGCCGGCATGAACCAGCGCAAGTCAGGAGACCGGTTCCGCTGCGAACCAGCCACGCGCCCGAGGGGGGTGCGTAGGAGTTCGACATGTCCGCTCGATCCGGCCACAGGGCCGTCCTTTCTTCGCGTGCGTCAAGCCTGACGTTCGCTGCCTTCCTGATTTCGATTCTTGTTTTTGCCCCGATGGCCGGCGCAGTGATGGTGCGTGGTATCGTCGCCGATGCGCTGGGCAAGCCTGTCGCTGGTGCGCGTGTGCAACTTGTCCAGGGCAAGAGCGTGGTCGCCGCGGGAGTTGCGAATGCGGATGGCACGTATGAGATCCGCTCGACGCAGGCAGGGCGGTTTACGCTGCTGACCTCGGCTGCCGGTTTTCTGCCGGCAATTGGTGAAGATTTTTACGGAGGCGTGACGGACGAGGTCGCGCAGAACGTGGTGATCCAGACGTATACGGTGCATCAGGATGTGACGGTTACGGCGACTGGCGTGCCGACATCCGTGGAGCAGACCAGCTCTGCGGTGACGCAGATCCCACGGGCGGAGCTGGCCACGCTGCCGGACATCACGGACGCGTTGCGGCTCTCGCCCGGGACCTTCGTCGTGCAGAGCGGGCAGTATGGAGGAGTGACGTCGCTGTTCGTGCGCGGCGGGAATTCGACGGCGAACGAGGTGCTGGTCGATGGCATTCCGGCGGTGGATGTTGGCGGTACGTTTGACTTTGGGACGGTGTCGACCACAGGGCTTGCAGGGCTGGAGATTTATCGTGGGCCGAACTCGGCGCTCTATGGGACAGATGCGGGCGCGTCGGTAGTGAACCTGCAAACGCCGCGCGGCACGGCGACCAGGCCTGTGATTGAGTATTCGGGCGATGCGGGGAATTTTCACACCTATCGCAATGAGGTGGCACTCAGCGGTACGCACAGCCGCCTGGACTACTACACGGCGTACTCGCGCTTCAACACATCGAACGCGCTGCCGCGCGATGAGTACCACTCCGGCACGGCGGCGGCCAACATCGGGCTTGCGCTAAGCGGGAACACATCGCTGCGCTTCACGCTGCGCAATGCGGATTCCGCGACAGGGCTGCCGGGCACGCACGATTTTTATGGCATCTCCGCCAGCGGCAAGCAGAGCGACCAGGACCTGTATTCGGGCGCGACGCTGGAAGATCGCAGGGCGAACGGCTGGCACAACCTGCTGCGCTACGGCATCGCGCGGAAGCGCGAGCAGGCGAAGCAGTTTGGGAATGTAGGTATGCCGATCACTTACAACTTCGGCAGCGTGCCTTGCAACGCTCCGGGTGCGTTCTGCTTTACCGAGTACTTTGGGAACGTTGTAACCATCCGCGGCGCGAATGGATACTCTGCTACCGGGCAAGCGTCATTTTTCATTCCTACGGACCAGCAGGCGAGCAACCGCGATCAGCTTGATTACCAGACCGACTACTCGTTCGGGCGCTGGCTGACCGTTCTGGGCGGCTTCCGTTATGAGAACGAGCGTGGACGGTTCGAGTCGTCTTTCGATGATGAGCGGGTGCAGCGCACGAACTACGGCTACACGTTGCAAATGCAGGGCGAGATCAAGAGCCGCGTGTTCTATTCGGTCGGCGGCGGCGTGGAGAAGAACCACCTGTATGGCATTACCGGGACGCCGCGCGTTGGGCTGTCGTATGCCGTGGTGCGGCCGGGCGCGGGGTGGTTTCGCGGTACGTTGATTCGCATCAACGCTGCGACGGGAGTGCAGGAGCCTACGCTGGCGCTGGAGAACTTCAGCCTTTACTCACAGCTTCTTGGAATCAGCGACACGGCGGACATTGCGAAGTATCACGTGCAGCCGGCGGGACCGGAGAAGTCGCGCACCTATGATGGCGGCGTGGAGCAGAACATCTACGGCGAAAAGCTGGTGTTGAAGGCAGGCTACTTCCACAACAGCTTCACACATCAACTGGAGGGCGTCGATACATCTGCGCTGGTGCATATCTTCCACTATTCGCAGGTGGTCGCCAATGAGGTCTTCACGCCCTATGTAAATTCGCTGGCATTCCGCGCGCAAGGCATCGAAGGCGAGATCGACTGGCGGCCGTGGGCGCGTTTTACCATGCGCGGCGGTTATACCTATCTCGATGCTGTGGTGACGCAATCGTTCTCCAGCGATGCTTACAACGCGGGCTTTTATAACAACAACCCGAACTTTCCGGCGGTTGCGATCGGAGCGGAGGGCCCGCTGGTGGGCGCCCGGCCGTTCCGGCGTCCGCCGCACACGGGGTTCTTCGCGGCGGAGTACAGCGGCGGCAAGCTGACGGCGGCTTTGCGCGGGGCGCTTGCGAGCCGGTCGGACGACTCCACATTCCTTGATGGTTTCGACACGTCCTTCGGCAACTCGCTGGTGCTGCCCAACCGCAATCTAGCCTTCGGCTATGCCAAGCTGGACGCGAATGCGATGTACAGTGTCCGGCCTCGCATTGCGGTCTTTACCGAGATGGACAATCTGCTGAACCAGCAGCATATTGGGCCGATCGGATATCCAGCGTTGCCGTTTGCTGTGAGGGTGGGGGTAAAGCTGCGCGTGGGCGGAGACTGAGTTCCGATCGAAAGAGTGCAGGACTTAGAGGCGCAAGCGGCGCGGCCTGTAGATAAACACAACTTACAGGCCGCGTTCGCGTCTAACTGCTTGCCATGATGAAACTTGTTGCCGCCGTTTTGCTTGCTACTCCCTTTGCCGCCGGTGCTGCCGTCGCGCAGGATGCTCTGCAGCCTACACAGATGCTGGTCAACGTTGACGCGAAGTCCGCGGCGCCGACCGATGCGTCTTCGATTACGGTGGAGGTCAATGGTCGCAAAGCGCCGCTCCAGACCTGGCAACGCCTGGCGCCAGCCGATACGCAGGTGGTGTTGTTGCTGGATGATGGCCTGCGCCAATCGATCATGCGCGAGATGGACAATTTGAAGACCTTTGTGAGCACGCTTCCCCCCGGTGTGGAGGTGATGGTGGGCTTTATGCAGTTCGGACGCGTGGTGGCATCGCAGGGGTTCACTACGGACCACCCGCGTGCGGCTGCGTCTTTGCGTCTTCCACAGGGAGTACCCGGCGCGAGCGCAAGCCCATATGTGTGCCTGTCGGATTTCGTGAAGAACTGGCCGGGCGGTGAGGAGGGGGCTTCCTCAGCAAATGCGACACCTCAACATAAGGCACGAATGGTGCTGATGATCTCGAACGGCGTCGATCCCTATAACGGCAGCACCAGCATTCTGAACCAGGACAGTCCTTACGTGAGAGATGCAGTGACGGACGCCCAGCGCGCCGGTGTTGCTGTGTCGGCGATCTATTTTGGCGATTCGGGCATCAACGGCACGTCCGCCAACGACAGCGGCCAGAACTATCTCTCGCAGATTGCAACCAACACGGGCGGCACGAGCTACTGGCAGGGCATGGGCAGTCCGGTCTCGCTGGAGCCCTATCTCAAGGAGTTTCAGCAATCGCTCGCGGATATATATGTTGCCGGGTTTCTAGCGCCGGCAGGGCGCGATCCGCAGCGCGATCTGGTACGGGTGAAGCTCTCGGGACCGCATGTGAAGCTCCACGGTGCCTCCGAGGTATCGCCAGGCAACCGCGAATAGAGGCTGAGCTGAGGAGTAAGATTTCGCTATGAAAAATTCAATGCGTCCTGTGGCCATTCGTTCTGCAGCGCTGCAATCTGCGTCCTTGTTTATTGTTTTGGGAGCGCTGGGTGCGAGTTTCGCTCCGTCCTTCGCGCTGGCGCAGAACGGAATCGGCGAGGGCGACGCGGGCACGTGCACGCTGAAGAACCACGTCTACACCTGCAACGCGGCAGACTTCCAAAAAGCGTTGGCCGGCGCGAACACGGTGAGCCTTGAGACGCACAACTCCGATGGCATCGCGCGCAAAGAGTTGAAGCAACTGGCAGAGGACAAGCTGCATAAGACGGTTGTGCCGGACGGGTCGCCTGCGGATATGGTCTTCCTGCTGGAGCCTATCGACCAAGGCGGGCAGGTGGTGGAGTCTGCCGCGATGAGAGACCTGGGCACGCTGCGCGTCTACTCCGTGAGTGCGGACGGACGCCCTGCTCATTTGCTCTGGGCTGAAACCTACTCGAGCGACCCTACCGGCCATGACCTTCCCTGGCCCCTGGTCGCGCGCGGATTGGTGACGAGGTTTGAGAAGCGGTTCCAGATCAAGTAGGTTTCAGGCCTCCTGATCTAACCCCGCAGAAGCGCGAGAGCAGTTTCGATGGAGACGATAAAGTGAATGCGCGGGATTTGCAGGCCCTGTAAATCTCCATCGTTGGTCACAAAAAGTTCGGCTCCGTGTGCGGCTGCACATGCGAGTTGAATACCATCTGGCTGTCTGATCCTGGACTTTGCGCGAATTCTGGAATATAGATCGGCTGCATGATCGTCGAAAGGCACAACTACTGCCGACTGCGCTACAGCCGCACGATATCTCATCGCCAATTCTTCCTGCCCGTCACGTCGCGGGCCTGCCATCAGCTCTCCAAGTGTCATTGTCGAAGTCACAAGCTGCACATCTGCCTGGACCATCTTCTTCCGCAATTGGACGACTGAGCGATGAAATACGGAGCCCACGTCCCATTGATAGATGAAGAGATTGGTGTCCCAAAAGACGTGAGTCACCTGATCAATCCCATCCTTCTCGCAGTTTTCGAACGTACTCGTCGGCATCGCCGTATTTCCAAGTCCCCGCGAGCCTCATCAGCGGATCGGTCTCCTCCCACGGACGAGCATGCCCGGCGCTCCAGTCGCGATACCAACTGAACAGCGAGCGGTATTTCGAGGGAACGTCCTGGGGGACGGGCATGCTGCGCGCATTGCGCCGGAGAGGATGATATTCATCGCCCTCACGGAAGAGCCGGCGATTGCCGGAGGGTGTCTCAATTAACATGCGCAGCCGCGCCGCGTTTGGCGGACGATTGGCCACGCAGTGTTGGTTTGCATGCAGGTAGATTGTGGTTCTGGGCTTATCAGTTAAATGCTCGCGCATCGTGCGGTCGACGATCTCCGGCACGTCAAACTCCCCATCGGGATTTTTCTTTTGCAGGAGCGCCGTTGCGATCCAGACAGCGTCGGCGACCTTGAGCTCAGTACTCATGAGTCGACTATATCATAAAATAACAAATATATTTGTATTAAATCCCTATCTGCCTGACTCTCGAAAAACGGTGTGCGTAACACTTTGCAAAAAGATTAAGCCAGTTGCCGCGAAGGCTTAAAGCCCGCGATACGCAACAAAGCCCCGGATTGCTCCGGGGCTTTTTATGTTGTGAGGCTGCGATAACGTCTTAGTACATGCCGTCCATGCCGCCGCCGTGGTTGTGGCCGCCCGCCGCTTCCTTCTTCTCCGGGATCTCGGAGATCATGGCCTCGGTGGTCAGCATCAGGCCGGCGATCGACGCTGCATTCTGCAGCGCGGTGCGCGTGACCTTGGTGGGGTCGATGACGCCGGCGGCGACCAGGTCCTCGTACTTGTCTGCCCCCGCGTTGTAGCCGTAGTTGGCTTCCTTGGAGTCGCGAATCTTGCCGATGACGACCGCACCCTCTTCGCCGGCGTTGGAGACGATGAGGCGGAGCGGCTCCTCGATGGCGCGGCGAATGATCGTTGCACCGATCTTCTCGTCGCCTTCAAGGCTCTTGATGACCGCGTCAACAGCCGGAGTGCAGCGCACCAGCGCCACGCCGCCGCCGGGGACGATGCCTTCCTCGACTGCCGCGCGCGTTGCGTGCATCGCGTCTTCCACGCGGGCCTTCTTCTCCTTCATCTCGGTCTCGGTGGCCGCGCCAACCTTGATGACTGCAACGCCGCCGACCAGTTTGGCCAGGCGCTCCTGCAGCTTTTCGCGGTCGTAGTCGGAGGTGGTCTTCTCGACCTGCGCGCGAATCTCCTTGACGCGGGCGGCAATCTCGGAGTCCTTGCCGCCGCCATCGATGATGGTGGTGTTGTCCTTGTCGATGGTGACGCGCTTGGCGGTGCCGAGGTCCTCGAGCTTGACGCCCTCGAGCTTAATGCCCAGGTCCTCCGTGATGGCCTTGCCACCGGTGAGGATGGCGATGTCACCCAGCATGGCCTTGCGGCGGTCGCCGAAGCCGGGCGCCTTGACGGCAGCGACGTTCAGCGTGCCGCGCAGCTTGTTGACCACCAGGGTTGCGAGCGCCTCGCCGTCCACGTCCTCCGCGATGATGATGAGCGGCTTCGCGGTGCGCGCGATGGACTCAAGCAGTGGGAGCAGGTCCTTCATCGACGAGATCTTCTTCTCGTAGATCAGGATGTAGGGGTTTTCGAGAGCCGCTTCCATGCGCTCGGCGTCCGTCACGAAGTAAGGCGAGAGGTAGCCGCGGTCAAACTGCATTCCCTCGACCACGTCCAGCTGCGTCTCCATGGTCTTCGACTCTTCCACGGTGATGACGCCGTCCTTGCCGACCTTCTTCATGGCTTCGGCGATGATGGTGCCGATCTGCGAGTCCGAGTTGGCGGAGATGGTGCCGACCTGCGCGATCATGTCGCCGGAGACGGGCTTGGAGAGCTTGTTGAGTGCGCCGCCGCTGGATACGCCGTTCTCGTCGCGCTTGCCCACGATGGCTTCGACAGCCTTGTCGATGCCGCGCTTGAGGGCCATTGGGTTGGCTCCGGCGGCGACGGTCTTGACGCCCTCGCGATAGATGGCCTGCGCGAGAACGGTGGCGGTGGTGGTGCCGTCACCGGCGACATCGGAGGTCTTGGATGCGACCTCGCGCACCATCTGCGCGCCCATGTTCTCCAGCGCATTCGAGAGTTCGATCTCCTTGGCGACGGTGACGCCGTCCTTGGTGATGGTCGGGCTGCCGAATTTCTTCTCGATAACGACGTTGCGTCCCTTGGGACCGAGCGTCACCTTGACGGCGTCGGCCAGAATGTTGACACCGCGCAGGATGGCCTGGCGGGAATCTTCTCCATGCAGAATTTGCTTTGCCATTGTTGTTTCTCCTCGCAGCGTGTGGCTGCGTTGAAATTTGCCCTCAGGGGCTAAAGCCCTGGTTGAGGGAATCCGCTCTACGGCATGGCTGAAGCCATGCCCTTAACAAACCCACTGCGATCTCGTGAACCGCCGCGAAGCTTATTTGAGGATGCCGAGGACCTCTTCCTCGCGCATGATCAGCAGCTCTTCGCCGTCCAGCTTGATCTCGGTGCCGGAGTACTTGCCGAAGAGGATCTTGTCGCCTGCTTTTACGTCGAGCGGGAAGACCTTGCCTTCGTCGTTCGATTTGCCTTTGCCGACAGAGATAACTTCGCCCTGCTGGGGCTTTTCCTTGGCCGAGTCGGGGATGATGATGCCGCCGCGCATCGTCTCGGTCTCTTCCATGCGACGGACCAGGATGCGGTCGTGCAGGGGGGTAAACTTGGTTGCCATTGCGTGTGTCTCCTTATTACAGATGAGTGTGGTGCGGATGAATGCGGAAGTTGGTGTAAAGAGATTGAGATTGCTGATTGATGCGCTGTGGGATTCGCAGCGGACGCGGAGGAGAAGAACTCCCG
>DATCBR010000225.1:0-10804 GCA_036511765.1 Acidobacteriaceae bacterium
CGCGGTTGGCAGACGGCTTCGGGATCGTGACCGTGTTGATGTTCACCACCGCGGGGCTGATGGCCTTTGAGATCTTCGAGAACTCATTGGAGAGCGTGACCGGCGCGGGAATGGTCAGCGGACGCGCATCGGTGGAGTCCACCTGCTCCTTGCCGGAGACCGTCCGCGTGAGCACGGAGCCGATCAGGATCCCGGCCGAAAGAGTTGCCAGAACGGCAAAGGTCAGTGTCAGGCGGCGGGCGCGAAGGCGTGCGAACGGTTCGCGAGGAGATTCAGATGGTGTCGTCATTGCAGTCAGTCCTTGGAGGCTCAGCGCGTGCCGTTGGACGCGCGCGCCGTGCGGGTTCGCCTTTGAGTATAGTCGTTTGCCCCATAGCGGAGCAGTCGGGAATTCAGAGCGGCTGGGGAGTTAGACGCGAGAATCCGGTTCAAAGTCCGGCAGACGAAGTCTCCCCTGGCTCACCGCCCTCCGCCACCACAGCCGCAATATCCAAAAGGGTCAGCAGGACGCGGCGCAGGGCGGTCTCGCGGCCGGTCGGGTCATACCACTCGCCCAGCGTGTGAATGCCGCCGCCCATCCCTCCTGAGCCGATCGCAACCGCCGGAATGCCGAGCGAGAGCGGGATATTGGCGTCGGTGGAACCAAGCGCAGGTTCGGTCCGCAGATGCAGATGCCGGTCCACTCCGCGCAGCGTCGCCAGCAACGGTGAATCCTCCGGCAAGGAGCCGCCCGGGCGGTCGCCGATCACATCGATGGCGAGGGCGAGGTGCGCGGCACCCGTTTGCGACGCGGCTTGTGAGGACTGCCAGTCCGCGCGCACAGGCGGATGCAGTATCCAGAGTTCCAGCGACTGACGCAGTGCGGTCTCCGCCGCGCGGAGATGCCCGGGATCGGTCGATCGCAGGTCAATCCACGCTGACGCCGACTCCGGGATGGCATTGATCGCCGACCCGCCTGCAATCTGGCCCACATTCAGCGTCGTGCGTACATGAGTATGCAGCCCCGCGGGTACGGTCTGCGGAATGCCTTCCAGCGCCATCAGCCCGCGCGCGAGCGCCAGGATAGGGTTCGGCGCGCCCGCATCCGTCCATGCGTGGCCGCCCGGCCCCGTGACCGTGACACGGAATCTGCGGCTGGCCAGTGCCCGCGTGACCACCGCCGAAGATCCCGCCCCTTCGAGCGCAATCGCGGCGCGGATGCGCGAGGCAAAAGGACTCTCCGTAAACAGGTGCCGCATGCCCCGCAGATCGCCCTCGCCCTCTTCACCAACGTTCGCCGCGAAAAGGATTGGCGCGGCCGGCGCCAGGTTCGCATACCGCAGCGCAGCGGCGAGAGCCAGCAGTCCGGTCAATCCCGCAGCGTTGTCGCATGCTCCGGGCGCGAGAATGCGGTCGCCATCTTCCGTCGGAGTTGTGGAAGTTCCAGCGGGAAAAACCGTATCCAGATGCGCGGAGACAAGGATCAGATTTTGGTCCTCAAAAGATGCCGTCATCCCGAGCGAAGGCAGCGCAGCTGCCGAAGTCGAGGGACCCCCGCATTTGTCTTTCGCCGCGGGCAGCAGCGCCACCGCATTGCCCGCCGCATCCATGTGCGCATCGACCAGACCAAGCGCGGCAAAGCGCTCCACGAACCATGCCGCCCGCGCTGCCTCGCCAAACGGCGGCGCAGGTACGGCGAGTATCTCCAGCAGCCAGCGGCGCAGCTGCGGCTGATGCAGGTGCAGCCAATGGAACGCGCGATGCACCGCCTTATCGGCGGCGAGATGCGTGACCCGAAGCTGGGCAGATGACGGCAAGACGCCCTCTCAGTAACTGGCTTTCTCTTGCATGGCTTCCTCATCTTCAACATGCTGCGAAGCAGATGATTTAAAAGGAGGATAGTCCACGCTCACCAGAAAAAGCCCCGTCGGCGGCGCAGTTGGCCCTGCAAGCGTTCGATCGCGCGAGGCAAGCAGCGCAGCAATGGAGTTGGGATCGCGCCGGCCCGCGCAGCACTGCACGAAGGTTCCAACAAGGTTGCGCACCATGCGATGCAGAAATCCGCTGCCCGATACGCGGTAGAGCAGTAGATCGCCTTTCGCCTCCCACTGCGAATGCGTGATGGTCCGGACATACGTCGCCGGCGTATCCTCAGCCGAAGACGGCGCAGCGGCAAAGGCCGTGAAGTCATGCGTGCCAATCACGCGCGCCGCAGCACACTGCATAGCATCGATCTCGAGCGGCCATGGACACGGCCACACAAACGGCGCCAGCGTCGGCGGGCAGATCGCATTCGGACCGTGCGCCGGAAAGATGCGGTACTCATACGTCTTCGATACCGCGGAATGCCGCGCGTGAAATGTCTCAGGCGTCTCTTCCACCCCAAGCACGCGAATCGAGTTCGGCAGGCAGTGGTTCAGCGCGCGATGTAGGCGCTCCGCCGGTATCGGCGCAACGACCGTCACGCTGGCCACCTGGCCCAGCGCGTGGACGCCGGTGTCGGTCCGCCCGGAGCCTTGCGGCAAAACGCGCTCGTCCGCGATGCGATGGATCGCCTCCGCCAGTGTCCCCTGCACCGTGGCAAGCCCCGGCTGGATCTGCCAGCCGTGATACGGCGTCCCATCATACGCGAGCGTTATTTTGAAGTGCGGCATCTGCGCCAGTACCTCACTCCAAGGTACTAGGCGTGGACAGGTTAGCGGGCAGGTCAGCGCGCCAGAAGCGTCACTAGTTCATCCGGACTGGAGACCGGAGGCTGGCACGTGTGGTGACTGCAGACCACCGCGAAGCTTTCGCTCTGCGGATTCGGCAGCCGCGGCAGCGTCCCATCCAGCACCGGCGGCAGCGCACCGGCCTCAATCCGCGTCAACCGCAGCACCGTCCGGTTCACAGCGTAGCCGCGCAGCGCCGCCTCTTCCAGCCCGCGCGCGTTCGCGTCCGCCCCAACCACGCACACCTGCATCGGCTCATGCACCAGACGATCCAACGCCAGCGCATACGTCGCGGCATAAAGTCCGAAATGCTCCACCACACCCGCAAAGGTCTCCAGCGTCTCCTGTGCCTTCTCCGCATAGTCGAGGCGGCCATTCAATTCGCTCAACCGCGTCAGCAGCGCCGCCGCCATGGGATTTCCCGCGGGCGTCGGCGAATCCTGCAGAGGCTTGCGGCGCGTCGCCAATGCTCCCAGACGGCGCTCCCCGGGCGCGGGACGCTCCGTGTCGAAGAACGCGTCGCCCGCTTCGTCGTAGAAGCGGTCCAGCGCGGCAGACATCAGGCGCTCCGCGGTCTCGTAGTAGCGCATCTCGCCGGTCGCGGCCCATGCATCCAGCGCAGCGTGCCCCAGAAAGACATAATCGTCCAGCACGCCCGCCACGCGCTTTGTATTGCGCGCTTCGCCCTCACCATATGCGACGACGTGCGCCAGGCCTGCATGTTCATCCCACGCCGCGGCCAGCACGCGGTCCAGCGACTTCAGCGCGAACCCTCGCGCCGCGTCGACGCCCAGCACACGCGCCGCCTCCAGGTAGGCCGAGATGCACATCGCATTCCATGCAACATAAACCGTCTTGTCGACATACGGCGTAGCGCGCCCGAGCCGCGTTGCATACAGCTTCTTCTTCGCGCTCTCCAGCAGCCCGCGCGCCTCGTCGTCGCCGATCTCCGCCTTCTTTGCCACCACGCTCAACGGCTGCTGGATATGCAGCACGTTCTTGCGCACGTTGTGGTGCATGTCGCCAATCTCGCCGATGTCGTAATAGCTCGCCGCAATCGCCATCTCTCCCGCGGTCAGCACATCGGCAGCTTCATCCCGCGTCCACGTAAAGTAGTCGCCATCGTCATCGAGCGAGAAGTCCGCGTCCTGCGAGGCGTAGAAGCCTCCACGCTCGCGGTCGCTGAGCCACTCATCCATCCAGCGCATGATGTCGCGGGCCACTCGCGCATACTTCTCGTCTCCGAAGGCCTGGTACGCATAGACATAGTTCTTCAGCAGCTCGCTGTTGTCATACGCCATCTTCTCGAAGTGCGGCACCGTCCAGTGCTCATCCACCGAGTAGCGATGAAAGCCGCCGGCAAGATGGTCGTAAATTCCGCCCTGCGCCATCTTGTCGAGCGTAATCTCCACCACCTTGCGCGCCGCTTCTGGCAGCGGCACAACTCCGCCATTCATCTTCACCTGCGTCGAGGAGTCGCGCCCCGCCATATCGATCAGCAGGTCGATCGCGCCGGAGTGTGGAAACTTCGGCTGCGAGCCAAACCCGCCATGCCGCAGGTCCGCGCTCTTCAGCGCCGCAATCGCCATCTTCTCCACCAGCTCCGGCGTCGGGTTCGCCGAGCGCCCGGAGAACGACTCATTGTGCTCGATCGCATTCATCACGCTGGCGGCGGACTCATCCACCTCCGCGCGGCGGCCGGTAAACGCCTCCGCCATGGTCAGCAGAACGCGCTGGAAGCTCGGACGGCCGTGGCGGTCCTCCGGCGGAAAATAGGTGCCGCCGAAGTAAGGCTTGCCCTCCGGCGTCAAAAACGCAGTCAGCGGCCAGCCGCCCTGCCCGCTGATCGCCGAGATCGCAGCCTGGTAGCGCGTGTCCACGTCGGGCCGCTCGTCGCGGTCCACCTTGATCGCTACAAAATTCTCATTGATGACGCGCGCCGTCGTCGCATCTTCATAGCTCTCGCGGTCCATCACGTGGCACCAGTGGCACCATACCGCGCCAATGTCCAGCAGGATCGGCTTGTCTTCCGCTAGCGCCCTCTCGAACGCCGCCTCGCCCCATTCCATCCACCCGACAGGCTGATGCATCGCGGAGCGCAGATAGGCTGAGGCCGCGTGCTCTAACGAGTTGCTTCGGCCGTGTTCGTTTTCTCCGGCATGGCTTTCCTGCTCCACATTCGCCGTCTGGCTGCCGCTCAACGCCTCATCCATACAGTCCTGCGATTCCCCGGGGCCCTTGCTGCCTGGTGCTGTTGGAAAAAACTCACGCACCTACTCGTTAGACTCTGCGCGCGCCTCCACGGGAATGCACCGCGCGTGAGCATTCCACGCACACCACTTCCCACGGATTTAAGTCTAGTCCCGCCGGCTTCCCGGCCAATCCCACCCAAGTTCGTTGCTCTCACCCGCGAGTAACCTACTGCGGTCCCGGCCCCACATCGATCGGCTTCGGCGCAGCAGGCGCGGTCGGTGCAGTCAGCCCCGAAATCACCGGCGCCTTCGACACCGTGCCCGTCGCGGCATCTTCAATATTGATCCCATAACTGTCCAGCGTCTTCGATACCAATTGCAGCAACGCCGCCCGGTCGCGCGCATACGCCGCCGTCGCCGAGATCAGCGTCGCCTCCGAGTTCGCCATGTTGCGCTGCTGCTGCAGCACGTTCGCCGAGGTCGATGCGCCCAGCCTGTACTTCTTCTGCTCCGCGTCCAGCGACTGCGCCGCGTATTCGCGACCGGCCTGCGCCGCGCTCACCTGCGCGCGGTCATTGGTCATCGCATACAGCCCGTTCACTACCTGGATACGGATCTGCGTGTACAGCTGCTGCAGCCGTATCTGCGCCTGCCGATACTCCATCTGCGACCGCGCCTGGTCAGCCTGCGCCACACGGTTACGCAGCGGTATCGTCACGTTCACGCCCACGCCTTTGTCGGGCGCGGAGCTGTTGAACAGGTTTCCAAACGCCGTTCCATACCCGATCGGGGACACGCCGCCGTTGCTGCTGGTGCAGGGCACCAGCACAGGCGAACCGAAATTCGGGTTGCAGTTCTTGCTGGGATTCTGAGCTCCGGCAAGCTGACTCGCCCCATAGAACGCAAACGCGTCCACAGTCGGCAGCAGCGCGTTCTTCTCCGCCTTGATGGTGATCCTGTTGTTCTGCATGCTCAACACGGCCTGCTCAATCGAAGGATTGTTCGCATACGCCTCCTGGACAAGCTGCTCCGTGGACTCATCCTCCGCCGAGAGACGGTCCAGCGCCACGCGGTCCGTCGGAACGATCGGCGCATTGATCAGCGCCGTGTCCTCCAAGTTGCGTGCAATCGCCTGCTTCATGATCAGTTGCTGATATTCCAGATTGGACTGCGACGCAGTCAACGACTGCTTGTCCGTCGCCACCGCGGCGTCTGAGTTCACCACATCCAGCGGCGCCAGCGTTCCAATCTGCAACTGCCGCCGGTTGTCCTGCGTCAGTTGCGTCGATTGACCCAGCGCCCGCTCCTTCGCCTGCTCGTCCTCATACGCGCTCACCAGGCCCCAGTAGATGTTCTCCACCTGGTTCACCGTGTAGAGCACCTGCTGCCGGAACGCGGAATCCGTGATGCGGCGATCATTCTTCGCCTGCACGATGAACCGCTGGTTCAGCCCCAGCCCAAATCCCTGCAACAAATGCTGTGTCGCGGTCGCGCGAAAGGTCGTCGTGATGTCCGGGCTGTAGGAATTGAACGGATTGTCCGTCGTTACCCGGCTGTTATTGAAAGTCACATTCAACTGAGTGCCGGTAACAAAGCCTTGCTGATAGCCGAAGTCATACGTCGCAGTATTGGTGGAGAGTGCCGACTTGCCACCGGAAAACAGCAGGTTGGACTGCTGCTGACTCAGCGTCTCGTACTGTAGGTTTCCCGTCAGCACCGGATCCAGATTCTCCGGCTGCGGCCCGCCGCCATTCGTGCTCAGCACCAGGCCATTCGCGCCTGTGCCGCCGCCACCCGCTCCGCTCGATGTTCCCCCCGGTCCACCGCCGCCCGCGACGGCAGTACCCACGCCGCCCAGCGTTCCCGTTACCAGCCCCGTAGAAACACCGCGCAGACCGGATCCCGCCTTCGCCCGCAAAATGTCCGTATCCGCAATGTCCAGGTTGATGCGCGCAATCGCCAGATCAAAGTTGTTTTCCAGTGCCAGCAACACCGCGTCCGAGAGGCTCAGATAGATCTTGCCGTCCCGCATCAACTGGTCCAGCCGCGGTGTGTTACCCAGCCGCGCCGCGGGTACGCTCGTCGGAGCATAAATCTTCAGCGGATTCGGCAGCCAGCCATGCGGATGCGTGTAATCGATGCTCGTGTCGCGCAGGTACAGCGGCCCTACCGGCTTGGGCGCCGGCATCTGCGGCAGACTGCTCTGGTCAGCGCCGGAAGGCGCAGCAGTTGCGGGCTGCGTGGCGCTTGGCATCTGCTGGGCCTGGGCCAGCGCCGGCTGCACATTTCCGCTCAGTACCACCAGCAACACCGCCGTTGCCGACTGCAAATCCTTCAATCTCACTCGTCCCTCTCAGCACTTCTCCAGAGCCGCACACACTCCGGTCAGACAATCTCATAGCCTTGCCCGCAGGTCGCAGGCCCAGACGTTCCATTCAGTTGATCTTCCTTAAGACGTATGCCGGCGTTACGCCGATTCTTAAAACAGCGAGACACTTCCCTCGTCCGTCACACAGAGCATTACGAGAGCAGGCGCGTCGCGGTTCCCAGTTCTCTCTGCTCGCGCCCACGCCAGAAAGCTCAGTATATCAATGCAATTCGTGGGATTAAGCGCCACCATGCGCCATCGGCCTCTCGCCCGGAAACACCGCTGCCCGCAGCCGTGCGGTCAGCTCCGCGAGATGCGCGACTCCGGGAACATCGCTCGACAGCAGAGCATCGATCTCGCGCGCGATGTTCGTTCCCTCATCGTAGCCATACATCCCCAGCGCCCCGGCTAGCTTGTGCGCGGCCTGTGCCGCCTCCCTGCGCAGATCGCTGCTGAGGCCGCTTGAGGCGGCCGCTGCCGCCGCCTGATCCAGCGTCGCCAACCGCTCTTCAACAATGGGCCGGTTCTTCTTCCACAACTGCGCCAGCAGCGCCGTCGTCTTGTCTTCCACTTCACTCATGAACGCCTCAGATGGCACATCCGCTGCAAGGGGATGCGTCACGGCAGCCGCCGTTGCCGTTCCTGGAAGCTACTCTGTCCAGCCCAGCGTCGCGGATATCTGTTCGGCCAGCGTCAGCGGATCGAATGGCTTGAAGAGAACGCCCGCGACGCCCAGGTCTGCAAACCGGCGCTGGTCCACACCCTGCACCTTCGCGGTCAACAGCAGCACCGGTATGCCCGCGATGTCCGGATTCATCTGCATCTGCCGGAAAGTCGTCGGGCCGTCCATGCCGGGCATCATCACGTCCATCAGAATCGCGTGCGGTCTGCCGTCGGCTGCCGCCCGTATGCCGTCAGCGCCCGAGCTCGCAGTAGTGATGTGCCAGCCGGCGGTGGCCTCCAGCGACAGCGCGGCTACCTCCCGTATGTCGTCTTCGTCGTCGATGATGAGGATGTTGCGCATTCCGCATTCATTCTCTCACGCCGTCCAACTGGTCGCATATACAACTGCGGTTCTCGCTTGACTCGGGTACAACCCGCCGCTGAAACCGGCTTCCATGCCCATCGCGCGTCGATATCGCAGGTATGGTGGAACCGGTCCTCATGCCACGGCCGCCGGCTCCGGCTGACGCCGGACCATCATCAGGACAAGGTCCTCGACCTGCTTCGGCCGCACGCGCGCCTTATCCAGAATCTGTGTCGGTCCAAGGCGCAGTCGATGGGCCTCCGCCTCAGAGATCTCTCGAGTGCCATACACCACCAGCGGCATGTCCTTCAGCGCGGGCTGGCGGCGCATCCATTCCACCAGCGAAAAGCCATCGCCGTCAGGCAGCGCGGTGTCCAGCACCATCATCTCCGGCGGGGCCATCATGCAGCGGTCCACCGCCTCCTGCAGCGTCGAGGCATGCGCCGCCCGCACCCCGGCATCGCGCAGACTCGTCAGCAGAGTCCGGGCCATCTCGGCGTCCTGCTCCACCAACAGGACCTGGCCCGCTCCGCTCGCCGACCGCAGCACGCGCTTCAACTCCGCCAGCAGCAGGTTCTCGTTGAATGGCTTCTGCACCCAGCCCTGCGCCGCGCCTTGCGGCACCGGCCGCTCCGTCGCCGGGCTGACGCTCAAAATGATGGTTGGGATCGAAGCCGTCGCCGGCGATTGGCGCAACTGCTCCAGCGTCTCCCAGCCGCTCAGCCCGGGCATGTGCAGGTCCAGCAGGATCGCGGCAATCGGCTGCGCCGAGCGTCCGCTGTCGCTTCTTAGACCCGCCGCCCGCGCCGTCTGCTCTGTCGCCGCTGCGAGGGCCTCTTCCCCGCTGCCCGCCTCCAGGATGTCGTACCCATGCACGCGCAGTTGTTCGGCGACCACAACCCGTATGCCGGGATCGTCGTCGCACACCAGGATCAGCCCTTCCCCGCGCTCCGCCGCGGAGGCCGCCACTTCGTCCGCCGATGTGCTGTCCGACGCCCGCGCCGATCGCGACAGTTGCACCCAAAGCGTTGTGCCCGGTCCACCCTGGTTCGGCTGCGCCCAGATCGCGCCGCCATGCTGCTGCACGATACTGCGGCAGATCGCCAGCCCCAGCCCCGTCCCGCCCTTCTTGCTCGCGTCGGAGGACTCCACCTGCTGGAAGCGGTCGAACACCGCCTCCAGCTTGTCCGCCGGGATGCCGCGCCCGTGGTCCACCACCTTCAACAGCAGCGAGTTCACGTCCGAGTGGATCTGCACCGAGACCTTGGAATCCGCCGGAGAGAACTTGATCGCGTTGGACAGCAGGTTGGTCAGCACCTGCAGGATGCGGTCCGGATCGGCATCCAGGTAGTTCGCCTCCCGCGACGCGGAGGCATGAAGCTCCATACGGATGCCAGCGCCATCCGCCATCGGCGTAATCGTATCGATCGCCTCGCGCGCCAGCTCCACCACGGAACACCGCCGCAGGTTCAGCGGCGCCCGTCCGGACTCCATCCGCTCCAGGTCCAGAATGTCGCTGATCAGCCGGATCAGCCGCTCCGTGTTGCTGGACGCAATGCGCAGCAGGTTATGCGCCTTCGGGTCGATCTCCCCCAGCATGCCGGAGTTCAGCAGCCCCAGCGCGCCGCGAATGCTGGTCAGCGGCGTGCGCAGCTCATGCGACACCGTGGAGATGAACTCGTCCTTGACGGTGTCCAGGCTCGAACGCTGCGCCAGCTTTACCTGCTGCTGCTCCGCCAGCTCACGGCTACGGTTCAGTTCGTCCCTCAGCTGGTCCAGCTCATGCTGCAACGCGCGCGTTCGCGATCCCTGCCGGAGCGTATTGATCCCCAGCAGAAAGATGCTGACCAGCAGCAGCAAGATACCTATAGATGGAAGCGCTGTCGTCACCGATGCCTTATGCTACAGCGGGATTGAACGCTGGGAGTGGAAAGTGAACCAGTTGAAGCATCTGTAACTATAGCGCACACGCCCTATCGCAGATAAAAATGCGACGGCGCATGTGTTTTAAGCTGAAACCGGCTCAGCAACCCGCGCCAGCACCTCAGTCCAGTTCTTCCCCGCACGGCCCTCGGCCGCTCCCTTGTGCAGCGCATAGCCGGCAATCAGCGGCAGCGCCATCGTCGCCTCGGCATACACCATCTGCTCAAACGTGGTGTCCACCTTGCCCCAGGAGCTGGCCTCCTTCAGCGTCGAACCCGACAGCGCCCCGTCGCGCGAGTCCGCCACCGTAATCTGGATCGCGTACTTATGCATCGGCGCATCCACGCCCAGGATCTCCGCGGCCACCACGATGTCCTGCGCGAAATTCTTGGGCACGCCGCCGCCTACCATCAGCAGCCCGGTCGTCGGGTTGGCGATCTTCAACTGCGTCAGCTCGTAGAAGTCCTTCGCCGAATCGATCGACACCACCGCCTGGCCCCGTCGCGCATGCTGGTGCGCCACAAACCCGAAGCCCGCCGAGCAATCCGAGAACGCCGGGCAGAAGATGGGAACGCCCTTCTCATACGCCGCAAACACGATCGAG
>DATCBR010000226.1:0-3673 GCA_036511765.1 Acidobacteriaceae bacterium
CAGCACACTGTCCGCGCGCAGATGGATCGTCTTGAATACCTTGTAGCTGCCCGTCGGCAAGTACAGCACGCGATGGCTGTCCACCGCCGCCTGCAGCGCGGCAGTATCGTCCGCCTGCCCGTCGCCCTTCACTCCCAGGTCATGCACATTGGCCCACTCCGTCATCGCCGGCAGCGCGGGAATGTCCGTTTTGATCGCAGCCGCCGCGGCTCCTAATGCGCCAGCACTCTCCTTGTGCTCCACCGTCACGCCGCGCTCCCGGCCGTCCGGCCCGATCGCCAGGCCAATCGCCAGATGCTCTTCCACATAACGCGGCGCCGGCGCCCGCAGCGCGCGCATCCCCGGGACCGTCGCGCTGGCCTCAACGAACGTCGGCACCTGACTGCACAGAATATGCTCCAGCGTCACCTCGTGGTGCGCTTTGCTCGCATCGCCCAGCACCAGCGCCGCACGGCTGATGTTCTCCAGCGTCAGGTCACGCCCGTAAAGCTGCTCCACCATCCCTTTCGCGATTTCAACCGCAACCGGCGCGTGCGCAATGCGGTCGCGCACCAGCGTCATGCCGACCTCCTGCGTATGGATCGCCGCCTTTCGCTGGCCCTCAATATCGGAATCCATCAGCAGAAACTGCCACGCCGGCGAGGTCCGCACCGAGATGATCCCGTAATCGCCGCCCTCAATTCGCAGGTCGCTGGCGTTGTTGCCAACGTCCTCGAGGCCCGCTCGCCCCTGTCCCACCTGGATGTTCATGTGCTCCAGATACGAGTGCTGCGCCACATGGAACCGGATCGCAATCGCCGCCGGGTTGCCGTCGCCAATCTCAAAATCCACGTTGTTGATGCCGCTGTAAAACGTGAACTCGTTGGCGTCGACCACCTCGGCACCGGGGGCAGACTTCCGCGACGCGAACTGCAACATGTAGCGTCCCGTCCCCAGGAACTCGTGGCCTTCCTGATACCCCGGCGTGCTCGCGCCCAGCACAAACACCGGCCGCTTGGCCCCATATCCGATCAGCCGGATACCCGACCACAGATGGATCGTGTGCGTCACGCGATAGCGGCCCGCCGCCACAAACACCACGCCTCCACCCTGCGTGTCCGCCGCATGATCGATCGCTCCCTGGATCGCCGCGGTATCGTCCGCCACTCCGTCCGCCGCCGCGCCATACGCGCCCTTTTCCAGATAGGTGGCATAGCCGTCAACAGGCCGCAGCGTGTAAACCGAACGTGTGTCCTGCGCGAATGACGCGGTGGTGAGCGAGGCAGCAAGAACGAGGGCAGTCAGCATTGATCGCATAAGGTGGTTTGAAACCGGACAACACAGCACGCAGCCCGGTATGATTTCTTTCTGTGTCTCGATGGGAGACGCGTCTAAGGTTGATGGAAGCGGGCCATTCTGCAACTCAAGATGGCACTCGATCTATAAAATGACGGACGCTGCCTGCTTTAAGACGCACCGCCGCATATTCCCCGTGCACCAACACACTGGAGTCTCAACAAGCCTTGCGCCGCGCCATCCTGCTTCCCATCTTCTTCGCCACCTACTCGCTCGCGTATCTGGACCGCGCGAACTTCGGCTTCGGCGCCGCCGCCGGCATGTCGCGCACCCTCCACATCAGCGATAGCCAGCTCGCCCTGCTCGGCGCGTTGTTCTTCCTGGGCTACTTCCTCTTCCAGATCCCCGGCATGCTCCTCGCCCGCCGCGTCAGCGCCACCCGCGTCGTCTTTGTCTCCCTCATCCTTTGGGGCATACTCGCCGCGCTCACCGGAGTCCTGCACAGCTTCCTCCTCCTCTGTATAGACCGCTTCATCCTCGGCGTGGCCGAGAGCGTCACCTTCCCCGCCATGCTGCTGCTGGTCACGCGCTGGTTCCCGCGCTCGGAGCGCTCCCGCGCCAACAGCATCCTGCTGCTCGGCAACCCCGTCACCGTCCTCTGGATGTCCGCCATCACCGGCTTCCTCATTGAGCGCCTCGGCTGGCAGCACACCTTCATCATCGAAGGCCTGCCCGCCATCCTCTGGAGCATCGTCTGGATCGCCACCGTCCGCGACAGCCCCACCCAGGCCCGCTGGCTCGACCCCGCAGAAGCCGCCGAACTCGAGTCCAACATCACCCAGCAGTTGGCCGCGCCCGACCTCGCCCGCGAAGCCTCCGTCCCGCTCATGTCTATCCTCATGCGCCATGACGTCCTTCTGCTCTCCGCGCAATATCTCTTCTGGAGCCTCGGCGTCTACGGCTTCGTCCTCTGGCTGCCGGCCATCATCCATCAGGCCTCGTCTCTCTCCATGGGCAGGACCGGCCTGCTGACCGCGGTGCCCTATGTCGTCGCGATCGTAGCCGAGATCGTCATGGGACACATCGCCGACCGCACCGGCCGCACCGCGCCGCTCGTCTGGCCCTTCCTCATCGTCAGCGGCATCGCGATGGCGGGCTCCTTCCTGCTTGCGCCTGCCGGCTTCCTGCCCGCCTTCGCCTGCCTCATCGTGGCCTGCGGCGCGATGTACGCACCCTATCCACCCTTCTTCTCCATCATCCCGGACCGCGTCCCCCGCCAGCATGCTGGCGAGGTCTTCGCCCTGGTCAACAGTTGCGGCGCGCTGGGCGGCTTCCTCGGCACTTACTTCGTCGGTTGGCTCCGCGGCATTACCCACACCGACCGCGCCGGAGAGTTCCTCATGGCGCTCGCGCTCATCCTCGCCGCCCTCCTTACGCTTGCGCTGCCCAAGCGCCGTCCCACCGGCGAGGCTTATCTTTAGAAGTGAACATGTCTACCTCGGTCCCCACTGTCTCCAGCGTTCTTGAAACTGACCCATCGCTCTTCGCCACCGCGCAGACCCATGCGCGCGGTCCCGAGGGCCAGCTCCCCATCACGCCGGAGATGCTGCTCACCGCGCCCTCCGGCAACCTCTTCGGCCTTACGCAGAACGCCGGCATGGGCTGGGAGCCACAGCGCCTCCTCGATCCCGAGTTCCTCATCCTCTCCACCCACGGCGGCCTGCGCGCAGCCGACGGCACGCCCATCGCGCTCGGCTTCCACACCGGCCACTGGGAGGTCGGCCTGCTCGTCGCCGAGGCCGCGCGCGAGCTCCGCAACCTCCACGCAATACCCTTCGCCGGAGCCGTCACCGATCCCTGCGATGGCCGCACCCAGGGCACCGCCGGCATGCTGGACTCGCTGCCCTTCCGCAACGATGCCGCCATGACTCTCCGCCGCCTCATCCGCTCACTGCCCACACGCCGCGGCGTGCTCGGCATCGCCACCTGCGACAAGGGCCTCCCCGCCATGATGATGGCGCTCGCCTCCTCCGGCAGTTATCCCACCGTGCTCGTCCCCGGCGGAGTCACGCTGCTGCCCGAGTCAGAGCCCGGCCATCCGTCAGAAGACGCCGGCAAGGTGCAGACCATCGGCGCTCGCTTCGCCCAGGGCGAGATCACCGCCGAATACGCCGCGGAAGTCGGCTGCCGCGCCTGCGCCTCACCCGGCGGCGGCTGCCAGTTCCTCGGGACGGCAGCCAGTTCACAAGTTGTGGCTGAAGCGCTCGGCCTCGCCCTCCCGCACACCGCACTCGCCGCGTCCGGCCAGCCGTTATGGCTCGATGCGGCCACGCGATCCGCGCGCGCTCTGCTGCGCCTCAGCCGGCTTGGCATCGGCACCCGCGACATCCTCACGTCG
>DATCBR010000227.1:0-3276 GCA_036511765.1 Acidobacteriaceae bacterium
CGACCCTGCCGCCACTGCGCAAGCTCCGACCGTATTTCTGCCGTATGCATGCGAACTTCTGCATCCCGCTCGGCCTCCTTCGCACGCACCAGGGCGAGCTTCTCCGCGATCACGGGGTTCTGTCTGTTCTTTGGGAACAGCGGCAGAGCGATATGAAATTCGAGCGAGACCATGTTGGAAAAATCCGGTCCTCGCTGCTCGTAGTCGAACTCCGCACTCCAGTCGGGACGCGTCTGCGCGCGCGCAAGTTCCACATCAGTCTGCGCCGCGGCGATCTTTGCCAACACGGGGGCTAACGGTGGGTGCTGCGGCACAGCCGCGAGCAGCGACTCCGGTGAATGACCTAGATCGCGATCCGTTGGAAGAGCCGCGAGAGGCCGCTCCGCATCCGTGCTGATCCAGCGCGCCAACTCCGCGCGGCGTATCTCTATTTCTTGCTCGAGCGCCAAGATCCGCTCGTCCAATTCCGGTACCAGTGACTGGGCCGCCAATGCTTCGGCGGCCGACACGCGGCCGCTTGCGAGGGCCGCACGACCCGCGGCGGCTTCGAGTTGCGCGTCGGGCCTGAGGCTGCGTAGCCGCACGAGCGATTCTTCGGCCACCGCACGCGCAATCCACGCCTCCGCGACGGCACGCGCGGTATCGAATCGCGTCTTCCGTACATCTCCCTGAGCTACGGCGATTTCCCGCTGGGCAAGCTCACCCTGCAAGCGTCGCTTCTCGCCGTTCGGAAAACTCTGGAGTACGCCGATCTTGCGCATCGTCATGAAGTCACGCGTGAATGAGTAACGCTCCGCGGTGGTGACTGGGAGGTTATCTACTCCTGTGACCAGCTCGGGATCTGGGAGATGGCCGGCGCTCGGCGCGACCGCCTGTGCCGCTTCGAGCGTCGCCGCCGATGCAGCCACTTGCGGAGTCTCCTGCAATGCCTGATCGACTGCTTCCTCGAGAGAAAGCGTTCGCTGGTCGGCTACTGCGACCCACGGCCAAAGCAACGCGATCCAGATCAATCGATACCACAACCTGGGCGCTGCGGCGGCCCGCGCCGCCATCAGCGTATTCTTGAACCGATACATAAGAAGTTCCTCGAGGCGACGGCGGAATCACTCTTGCATCACCGATTAGTCGAGGTTCGACATGGTGTGTTCACGCGCGTGGAGAACGACGACGGAAAATCATCGATGAAAAGCAGACGACTGGCGTTCACCAGCGCGGTCTGTCGAGGAAAATATTTAAAGGCGCAACCGACCGGTGCGCAGGTAAGTCAGCGAAGCACTAATGCGATATAAAAGAAGTACGGGTGAGAGATGCGCGCGAGCTTGCTCGAACGCGTGTGAAGCGAGCGGCCAAGCGGCAAAGCCTATGGGATCAGGCGATCCTGAGACGCGATGATTATCGAGCCGTACTCGACTCGAATCCATTGAGACGGCGCGCGCCGATGGAGGCGCGACAGTGCAGCAGGTGCCGGCAATGTGAATAGACGGGCCGGCGAACCCGTTGCCCTGGCACGGGGTTGGGCAGCATCCAGATTGAACGCCAAACGTACAGGCGAACGTCGGCGCAGCGATCCCAAGAAGGCTCGCCCACACCGTCAACAATGAAGCCCAGCGACGAATCAAGAATGCTAACTCCGCAGCGCCGATACGGTCGACCTAGCTGACATACTATATAAGTTCCTATCTACTCTGCGCCAGCGCGATCGTGCTGTGCGCGTCAGGTCACAAACCCGAACGAAGTACTGGCCAGTGCTCTGGGTTGGTAGCAGCGCGGTAGCAGCCACGTTTTGGCCCCACCTTTTCATCGTGTTACGAACGGCAAACTGTGCGGGAGTTCCGGACTCGACCTCCGGCACGCGAGCGCGAAGACGACGACAGGCGCATCAGATCTGCAACTCGCCAAATTCCGCGTTGAAGTCGACTGAACTCAACATGGTACCTCCGTATCGTTCGCGGTGGCCGTAGACGTCTCGGCGCTGGCTTGGAGGGCTTGGAGGCTCTCTTTGTAGCGAACCCGGTAGGTGCCGAACGGGTGGCTCATTGATGTGGGGGTGTCTAGAAATCGTTTGATATCCCAGCCGGCTTCAATGAGTTCGGACGCAGTGAATACGAATTCGAGTGTGTCGGTGAGGAAACTCTGATTGCTGGATGGGTGTTCGAGTTGAAAGCGAAACGAACTGCCGTGGACGAAATAGTTGCGGCATTCGATGGCTCGGTCGCAAACGAAGTCCAGTGAGGGAAACTTGTCGGCAGCCGCAGCTGTGATGATTTGAGCGCGATGGCGTACCTTTTGTTTGAGCGAAGCCTTCCCGAGTCGCCCCAAAGCGCGAACAGGAATTCGCGTTCGTCGCTTGCCGGCAAATCGCGAAATACCTTCTTGCATTGCTGCTTTGCACTGAGGACTCCCGGAGTTAGGTCCATACGCCTCGGGGCGGCCGATTCAGGAAGTTGATCGAATGCGTTGGCAGCCCCGACTAGACGGTCGACGGTATAGTGATTTTGGTGAGCAAGTGATTCGTGGATTCGTGCTCTGGCAATGAGTCGTTCAGTGTTCACCGCGAGCCATGATTCGACAAACCTGTCGACCACGGCGGCGTTGCGCTCAGTCGCTTTACTGCCTCGGGCGTGATTCTGGCTTTTATCGTGGCGTGCATCCTGATCTTTCCGCAAAGGGCCGCCAAGGAACAGCACTGAAGGTCGACTCGAGCAGACGTCACGCCTCGAGGGTCAAATAGAATGAATGCTGGTTGGCGTTGCCGCACGCACCGCTAAGAAATTCTATTTTGTTGGGTGATCCTCCTTAGTATCTTTTGTATCTTTGGCCGGCACCTTAGCGGCCTGCTGCTTCTCCTGTTGTTGCTTCTGCTGCAGCGCCCGCTGCTCCTGGGCGTGCTTTTGCTGCAGCTGCTTGGCTTGTTCCTGCTGCTGCTGCGCGAGCTGCTGTTTCTTGGCCTGGTCCGACTTTTGTTGCTCGAGCTGCTTGCGCTGCAGATCCTGCTGCTGCTGGGCCTTCTGTCGTTCCTGCTCCTGCTTCGCGCGCAGCTGTGCCTGCTCCTGCTGATGTTTCGCCTCCAGTTGTGCGATCGCGGCTGCGCTGCTGGCGCCGGTTGCCATCTCTTTGGGATGCGCAGGCGCTGGGGCGGGCTTAGCAGCGCTGTTGGCTGCGGCCGCCGGCCTCTTGTCAGCGCTCGTCTCGGGCGTTTTGGCCTGCGCCGCTGGCGGCTTGCCCGGTTCGGCGGGCCGCGCGGCATTGCCGCTCGCGACGGGGTGGTCTGCGGGC
>DATCBR010000228.1:0-12400 GCA_036511765.1 Acidobacteriaceae bacterium
CGCACCATGGACCTCGGTCTGCTCTACCGCGCGCTCGCCAACCACCAGGTCGACATCGTCGCCGGCAACTCCACCGACGGTCCCATCCGCGCGCTCGGCTTCACCGTCCTCACCGACGACCGCCACTACTTCCCGCCCTACGACGCCGTCCCGCTGGTCCGCGAAGACTCCATCGCCCGCCACCCGGAGATTCAGATCGCAACAGCCCGTCTCGCCGGAAAAATTACGGCTGACGACATGCAGGACATGAACGACGCCGTCGACGGCCAGCACAAGGACGTCGTGGAGGTGGTGCGAGCCTTCCGCGCCCGCAAAGGCCTTTAGGCTTCGATCTCCGCGTGCCGCTTCCGCGTCAGCCGGTAGTAGATCGCCGGCGTGACGATGAGCGAAAGGAAGACTGAGATCAGCAACCCGCCGATCACCGCAATCGCCAGCGGCTGCAGCATCTGCGACCCCGCTCCCAGCGCGAACGCCAGCGGCAGCATCCCGCAGACCGCCGCGATCGCCGTCATCATGATGGGCCGCAGCCTGCGCTGCGCGGCATGCAGCATCGCCTCCCGCGCCAGATCGCGCTGCTCTCCGTTCTCGGCATTTCCTGCGCTGCGCGGCGCAGCTTCTTCCTCCGCACGGAAGCGCTCATCCGCATCGAGCAGCAGAATGCCGTTCTTGGCCACGATGCCGATCACCATGATCAGCCCCATGAAGCTGGCGACGTTGAAGTCCGTACGCGTGACGAGCAGCGCCAATACCACGCCCGAGATGGACAGGATCGAACTCGAAAGGATCGCCGTCGGCGCGGAGAAGTTGCGAAACTCCGCCAGCAGCACGCCGAAGACCAGCGCCAGCGCCAGGATCAGCACGCGCAGCAGGTCATGGAAGGACTTCTGCTGCTCCTGATACACGCCGCCATACGTGACGCGCACGTTCGACGGCAGATGCAGCGAGGCAACGGTCTTTTGCACCTGCTGCATCGCGGTGCCGAGGTCGGAACCTTCCAGCCGACCGGTAACGGAGATATTGCGTTGCAGGTCTTCGCGCAGGATCTCATTCTGCGGCGGTAGTTGCGACACGTCCGCCAGCGAGCCCAGCGAGGCAGTGTGGCCGCTGGATGAGTTGAAGACCGTGTTCTGCATCGCGTCCAGCGACGCGCGGGTCGCGTCCGGCAGGCGCACGCGCACGGTGTATGGGCGGCCGTTGACGATCATCGGCTCCTGCGCGGGAAGCCCATCGAGCACCGCCGTCGCGTCCTCGGCGACTTCCTGTGGCGTAAAGCCCATGCGCGCGACCAGCGTGGGATTCACCTGGAAGTTGGTCGCCGGACCGGAGATGGTATTGTCGATGCCGTTCTTCGTATCGACGACGCCGGGAATCTTCTTGATCGCGTCTTCTACCTTCGGACCCAGCTGGTTGAGCTGGTTCGGATCGTCGGAGAACAGCTTGATGACGATGTCCTCGGGTTGGTTCGAGAGGTCGCCGATCATGTCCTGTAGCACCTGAATAAATTCGACGTCGAGCGCAGGCTCCTGCTTCTGTATCTTCTCGCGCGCGTCGGCAATCACATCGTCGATGGAACGATCGCGCTTGGCCTTGAGCATTACTGTAAAGTCGCCGGTGTTGGCCTCCGTCACAGGCGAGAGGCCCATCTGCAGACCAGTGCGGCGGGAGGTGATCTCGACTTCGGGCTCACTCCGCAGGATTTGCTCGACGTGCTCCAGAATGCGGTTCGTCTCGGCAAGCGACGTGCCTGCCGGCGTGAAGTAGTCCAGCACGAACGCGCCCTCATCCATCTTGGGCAGCAGATCGCTGCCGAGGGCTTTATAGCCAAACCACGTCCCGGCGATGAGCACGACGCACGCCAGCGCAAGTCCCAGCGGGTGCATGAGCGCCCAGCCGAGCGTGCGCTCATGCGCGGTGAGAATTCGACGCATGATCGGACCGCCCTCATGCGTGCGCTCGTCTTCGCCCTCCGCGCGCTTTTTATTTTTCAGCAGCGAGAGGGACAGCGCAGGCGTAAGGCTGACGGCTAGGGCCAGCGATGTCAGCAGCGCCGCCGTCATGGTCACTGCCAGTGCCCGGAAGAAGCTGCCGGTAACGCCGGTGACGGCGATCAGCGGAAGGAACACCACTACCGGCGTGATGGTAGAAAAGATGAGCGGCGTAGAGATCTCATGCAGCGCCAGGCGCACGGCATTGGCGCGGGTCTCGCCGGCGTCGCGGTGTACGACGATGTTTTCGACCACCACAATGGCGTCGTCGATCACGAGGCCGATGGCAGCGGCAAGGCCGCCGAGCGTCATCAGGTTGAAGGACTGCCCAATGATCCAGAGAAACATGATTGTAACCGCAACCGTTACAGGAATCACCATCCCGGCGACCACCGAGCTGGACCAGTCGCGCAGGAAGAGAAAGAGGATGATGCAGGCCAGCGCCAGGCCGATGAGGATGGCGTCGCGCACGCTGGAAATGGATTCGCGCACCAGCTCCGACTGGTCGTAGAACGGCGTCAGGTGGACGCCCGGCGGCAGCCTCTTCTCCAGTCGCGCAATCTCCGCGGCCACGCCGTTCGCGACCGCGACCGTGTTGGAGGTCGGTTGCCGCGCGATGTTGATGAGCACCGACGGCACGCCGTTCGCCGTCACCGTGGTGTAGACAGGCTCGGTGCCATGGACGACGGTTGCCACATCCGCAATACGAACCGGCGCGCCCGCCGCAGTGGTCTTGACCACGAGATTGCCCAGCGCGGCCGCGTCGTGCGCCTGCGAGCCGACCAGCGCGAGGATCAACTCGTGGTTGGCCTCGTACAAACCGGGCGAGTCGATGATGTTCGAGTTCTGGACCGCGTTGACGATGTCGGTCAGCGTGACGCCGGAGTTCGTCAGCCGCGCTGTGTCAGGGACGATGTGATACTCCGGCACCTGGCCGCCCTGCACGATCACGGTGGAGACGCCGGGGACGCGGTTCAGCGGCGGCTTCAGGTTGTAGGTCGCAATCTCCCACAACTGCGTTGGCGGCACAGCGCTCGAGTCAGAAGTCAGCGCGTAGCCGAGGATGGGAAAGGTTGCGAAGGTGAGCCGGTTGGTCGTGATGACTGCGGTCGCGGGCAGGGTCTGGCGCACCTTGGAGAGCGCTGCATCGGCCAACTGCAGCGTCCGGTACATATCGAGGTTCCAGTCGAAAAAGAGACTGACCTCAGCCTGGCCGCGTGAGGTAGTGGAGCGTACCGTTGCCAGCCCGGGGACACTGTTCATCGCGTCTTCGATCGGCTTGGTGATGGTGACCTGCATCTGCTCGACCGGCATGACGCCGTTGTCGATGCCGATGACGATGCGCGGAAAATTCGTCTCTGGAAAGACCGAAATGGGCACCTGCAGCGCGGCGTAGACGCCGGCGGCGGTGAGCACGACGACGAGAAAAAATATCGTGCGGCTCATCCGGGCCAGCCAGAAGCCGCGCTCCTCCGGCGGGTTGGTGGAGATATTGGTTGCAGGCGAGCTCACTTGTCGTCCGCATCCTTTCCGCCTGCCGCGGGTTTGTCATCGTCCGGCTTGGCGTTCGGGTCCGTGCCGACCTTCACTTTGGTGCCTTCGTCCAGCCCGTATCCGCCGGTGGAGATCACCATGTCCTGCTGCACGACGCCGGTCAAGACCTGCGCGTCGTCCTTGGTCACGATGCCCAGCGTGACGGGCTTCTTGTGCGCCGCGGAATCGGAGCCGATCACCATCACGAACTTGCTGCTTCCGTCCGTCGCAGTCTGGATGGCATCGGCAGGAACGGTCAGCGCATCGGCAACGGTGCGGCCGGTGACGCTGGCATGAACAGGCGTGCCCGCCTTGTAGATGCCTTTGGGGTTCTCCACGCGCAGCCAGATCTCTACCGTGGTGCTGCCTGGGTCGAGCGCCGGACTGATCAGCGAGACCTTCGCAGGGACAGGATCGTTGATGCCCGGCACGTTGATGGTGGCCGGTGCGCCCAGCTTCAGGCTCTGCGCCTGCGTCTGGCTCACGTGCAGCTTGGCGATCAGCGCGGAGGTATCCATCACGGTAATGAGGGGCGTTCCCGCCGAAGCAGTCTCTCCCGCGAAGAGCGAGCGCTCGGTGACGACGCCGGAGACCGGGCTGCGAATCTCCGTATAACTAAGTTGCGCCTCTGCGCCCAGGTACTTGCCGCGCGCCGACTCCAGCGTCCCTTGCGCGTTCTGGATCGCCGCCTGGTTGCTGACATTCTGGAGTGAATTCAGGTGTTGCTGCGCAATGTCGAATGCTGCCTGCGCCTGCACCAGCGTGGCCTTCGCTGTGTCCAGGTCGCGCCCTGGTATCGCGCCCTGCGTAAAGAGTTGGCTGCGGGCATTCACGATGGACCGGTCAAGATCGAGCGTCGCCTTGGCCTGCGTCAGATCGAGCTTCGCCTTCGCGAGGTCCTCGGGAACCTGCGCCTTGGTGGCCGTGTTGAACGTAGCCTGCGCCGCAGTGTATGCGCCTTTGTTGTCGACCACCGCAGCGGAGAGGTCTTTGTTCTCCAGCGTTGCCAGCAACTCGCCCTGATGCACCTTTGCCCCACGCTGCACGTAGAACTTCGCCACCGGCGCTGTCACCTTGGGCGAGATCGCCGCCTGCGCCAGCGGCGTCAAGATCGCGTCGGCGGAGATCTGCTCGCTGATGCTCTCGACCTCCGGATGCGCCGCCTGTACGTAGACCTCCGGTGTGGGCGTCGTCTCCTCGTCCTTCTTGCAGCCGAGCGGCAGCAGCGCCGCGGCGCATAGGCACACGGTCGCGAACCGCACTCTCCGGATGGCTTGGTCTCGCATTCTCTCTCGCCGCTTTCTCATTCGCATGTCATCCTCTATAGGGTCCCCGTCAGCAACTGCACGTTTGCCAGCGCCGTCTCATATCGCACCACGCCGTCTTCGCGCGCCTGCTCCGCGGTGGTCAGCGAGTTCTCCGCGTCCACCACCACAAGAATGGTCGCCTCTCCCGCGGAATACGCCAGCCGCGCCAGCCGCAGGCTCTCAGCCGCGGTCTTCACGCTCAAATCCAGGCTGTCGAGCTGGTCATGCGCGGTGGCCGCTTCGGAGTAGAACTCCTCCAGCTCGGCGATGGTCTTGCGCTGCGTGTTGGTCAGCACGGCCTTGGCGGCGACGCGGCTGTTCTCGCTCTGCTTCACCTTGTCATGCGTGGTGAACCAGTCCCACAGGGGAAAATTCAACTGCGCGCTGGCCGAATAGCCCAGGTTGCGGTTGCCCAGGTCGTTGTACAGGCCGAACTGCGGCGAGTCGATACCGTAGCTGTAGGTCAGCGTCAGGTCCGGCAGATAGCCCAGCCGGGCGGAGATCACGTTCAGGTCCGCCAGGTGCGCGCCGGCAAGCGCGCTGCGCAGCTCCGGGTTGTTCTTCGCCAGCGCGGCTTCCACATCGGCACGGGCAGGCACCGGCGCAGCCGTGTCGGGAAGCGCCACCGTGTAGGGCGTGCGCGGGTCAGGGAAGAGCAGTACGCCCAGGTCCAGCCGCGCCTTCTCGGCATTCAGCCTGGCATCCGCGAGGTCGCGGTCGCGCTGCTGCTGCTGCAACTGCGCCTTCACCACATCGGCATGCGCCACCTCGCGCGCCTGTTCGCGCTGGCTCGTGAGCTTCGTCAGGCTCGCGGCCTCGTCCGCCGCGCTCTGTGCTACAGCAACACGCCGCTCCGCCGTTGCCGCGGTGTAGTACAGAGTCGCAACCGTGATGACCAGGCCCCGGCGCGCAATCTCCAGCTCCGCGTTGGCCAAAGCCAGCGACGCGGACGCCCTGCCCACTGCATTCAGCGCATGCCCCCCGATGGTCTCCGTCACGACGGCTTGGTTGATGTACTCATGGACCGCATTGTTCGCGATGAAACGCGGCGCGGACATGGTCGCGAGTGACGGGTCCTGCGCCTTCACGGGGTTGGTGATCACGCCCGCTCCGCCCTGCGTGTAGAGGAACTGGTTTTCCGCGTTCACATTCGGCAGCAGGGCTGCGCGCGCAATGGATTGGTCCAGCTTCGCATTCTTCGCGGTTGCGATCGCCGTTGCGAAGTTCGGCTCATTGCTGCGCGCGCGCGCGATAGCCTCATTGAAAGTAATGGCGACCGGTGCAGTCGACGCATTCGGTACAGCCGCATTGGCCGGCGGCGCAGCCGGAAGCTGTTGCGCCGGCAGCGCCCGTGCGCAGGCGAAGAGGCCGGCAATCGTCAGCGCGCCGCGGCGCAGCCAGTTACGTTTCTTTGTCATGCGAAACAAGCGCATCGGAAAAATCTATCACGCAAAGTGTTGCCCACGGCACCGCGCCTATCTCCACTCTGCCGACTTGCGCTTAACGGGAGCTTAAGGAACGCGCAATTAGAGTAGATTTCTGCATATGAGAGTGCTGGTGGTGGAGGACGAGACACGGCTGGCCAATAACATCGCCCAGGCGCTGCGCGAACGCTGCGGCTTCGCGGTGGACTGCGCCGACAATGGCCACGATGGCGTCTCCATGGCGGAATTCCAGCATTACGACCTGCTGCTGCTGGATCTGATGCTGCCCGGGCTGGACGGCCTGGGCATCGTGCGCCGCACCCGCGCGCGCCGCGATATGACGCCCATCCTTATCCTGACGGCGCGCGACGAGCGCACCACCGTCGTCCAGTTGCTGAACGCAGGCGCGGACGATTATCTGACCAAACCCTTCGACCTGGGCGAGCTCATCGCGCGGAGCAAGGCGCTCATCCGCCGCGGAAAAGGCGCGCCTCATCCGGAGCTCACCGTCGGGCGCATCACACTGAACACCGTGGAGCAGACGGTGCGCTGCTCCGGCCAGTTGATTGACCTCTCGCCCACTGAGTACCGCCTGCTGGAATACCTGATCTTTCGTCCGCGTGCCATCGTCTCCGCGCGCGAACTCCTCGAGCACCTGTACGACTACAACTGGCAGCACCACTCCAACGTGATCGAAGCGCACATCTCCAACCTGCGTAAGAAGCTGCGCGCCGCCGGAGAAGAGACCTCCATCACCACACTCCGCGGCCGTGGCTACCGGCTGGAGTCGCCCGGGGTAGAGACATGAGGCGCAGCTCCCTCAGCCGCCAGCTGTTCGCGGGCGTCCTGCTCGCTGAACTGGTCTGCGCAGTTGCGTTTTCGGCCGTCGCACTGCTGCACGAGATGAACGGCCGCCGCCGCGCCTTTGACGTCATGCTGCGGGGACGCGCGGACTCATTGCTCGGCGCCATCCACGACGCGGAAGATCCCGGCGACAACATCTACGTCGATCCATCGGAGCTTGTGCTGCCGCGCCAGGACTCCTATGAGGTCCTGACGCCCGCCGGCAAACTGCTCAGCTTTTCGCCGCGCTCGTCCCCCGCCACTCTCGCCGCCTTGAGTGGTCTGCGCGAAACTGGGTTTTTCGACCTGCGCGCCGGACGGGAGCATATCCGCGCGATCCGTTTCGACGGCATGCGCGTAATCGACCGCGATGAAGTCCCCGGCGGCCTGCGCCGTCCCGTGGTCGTCCTCTATGCGTCGCCTACGCGCGATCTCTGGCACGAAGCCGTGGAAGCGGTCCAGTTTTATATCGTCGCCGGCCTGGTCCTCCTTACCCTGACCGGCCTGGCGCTGGTGTGGTTTCTGCGCCGCCGCCTCTCCCCGCTGGAGGAACTCGCCGCGATTGCCGGTCGCGTCTCGACACGCTCCTGGGATTTCGTTCCTCCAGATTCTGTCCTGCGCACCACGGAACTGGCGCCCATCGCGCTCTCCATTGAAAAGCTGCTCGACGGGCTGCATCAGGCATTCGAGGCCCAGCGGCGCTTGACCGGCGATGCGGCACACGAGTTGAAGACATCCATCGCCGTGCTTAAGTCCAGCCTGCAACTGCTCGCCATGAACCCGCGCACGGTCGAGCAGTATCACCAGGCGCTCGACGGCCTGATCTCGGACACCGAACGGATGGAGCAGCTCTCCGTGCGTATGCTGGCGCTGGCCCGTCTGGAAGAAGCGCCCGTCGATCCGCTCTCCGAGTGTGACCTCGGCTGCGCCCTCCGCGTTGTGGCAGAACGCATGCGTCCCGTTGCCGAACAGAAGCAGATCGCTCTCTCGGTCGATGCCAGGACTGTGGGCGGTGTGCGCCTGCCGACCGACGATGCCGAGACGCTCTGCTCCAACCTCATCATGAACGCGCTGCAGCACACTCCCTGCGAGGGTCGCATCTCCGCATCCATCACCGTATCGATGGGCAGTGTGGCGCTGCGGGTGCAGGATGACGGCAAAGGCATTCCCGCCGATGATCTGCCGCATGTGTTTGAACGCTTCTATCGCGCGGATACCTCTCGCGCGCGTACCAGCGGAGGGGCCGGACTGGGGCTCTCCATCTGCCGCGCAATTGTGGAGCGTGGAGACGGTTCGATCGGGATTGAAAGCGTCCCCGGAACCGGCACGGTCGTCTGTGTCACATTGCCGCTTGTATCCCCGCGCGCAGCCGCCGCACAGGAAGCGCAACCGGATCTCGCCGCAACCATTCCGTGATGAGTTGCATTGTTACTTGCCCGGCATGGTGTAGATCACTTCGCCCGGCTTCGCATAATGCAGCTCCTCGCGCGCCTGGTGTTCGATGGCGTCGGGATCGTTGCGCAGTCGCTCGACATGCTCCTGCATCGCGTTGTTTTCGCGCTGCAACTCCGCGGTCTGCTGCTTCAGTACGCGCGTCTCGGCGCGCTTCTGCATGTAGACCGTCAGGCCATTTGCCCCAAAGACGACGTGATAACCCACAGCCAATGCCACTGCGGCAGCGGCCAGCGTTGCCGCCTTGCGTCTCCCGGCAAACGCCGCCACCCACAACCCCTGGACGCGAGCGAAGCGGCCCGTCAACTTCAAATTGGCTGGTTCCGGCATCCTCTCCATCCTCAGTTCGCGGCCCCGGAGAATCAAGAGCATGCGCTCCGCAATCGTGGGAGGAATCAAGTTTGTATCTAACCAGCCACTCGCCTCCGCCCGCATATCCACAGAGTCATTTTGCGCCGGTCGCACGAACTCGCCAGTCGCTTGGTATCCTTGAAGGACAGCACACCCCATCGATCCGATCGGACCACCCCTGCTCCCCGGGAGCCTACTATGCCGAACACCCCGACCTTAGTCGCGCCCACAGCACCTTCGTTCGACGCGCCCGCTCTGCCGCGCACCTTTGCTGGACGCGCTCTTGCAGCCATCGGCGCCACCGCGTTCGTGGCCCTCTGCGCGCATGTCTCCGTGCCGCTGTTCTTCACGCCCGTGCCTGTTACGCTGCAGACCTTCGCTGTTCTTGTCATTGGCCTGCTCTTCGGCCCCTCGCTCGCCGCTTCGACACTGCTTCTCTACCTCGCCGAAGGCGCGGCGGGGTTGCCGGTATTCAACCCGCAGGGCCCCGGCGGCGTTGCACAACTGCTCGGCCCCACCGGAGGGTTCCTGCTGGCCTGCCCATTGGCCGCAGCGGTAACCGGATGGATTGCCCGCACCCGGTCAACGCGCACCAGCACGTTTTCCACGATGATCCTGGCTTCGCTTGCCGGAATCGTCGTTGTCTTTGCGATTGGCGCTCCCTGGACCGCGCATTGGCTGCACCTGTCCGTAACCGCTGCATGGCAAGCTGCCGTGCTGCCTTTTCTCCCGGGCGAAGGCCTCAAGGTCGGCGCGGCAGCCATCGCTTCCACCGCATATTCCCGCTGGCGCCATCAATAGTGGCCTCACGCACTTGAATCGCATCCAAATATTGCACCGCTCCGGGCTTTTTACCCTTACTCTCTTTGAACCATCGCTGCCGAGGAAACGCCACAATGTCTGAGTCCGTCGCCGCCATCCAGGAAGTCACCATCGCCCACAGCCCGGACTCCGACGACGCCTTCATGTTTTATGGCCTCGCGACCAATAAGGTGCGCGTGCCGGGCTTCAAATTCACGCATACCCTCACCGACATCGAGACGCTCAATCAGCGCGCCATCCACGAAGCCTTCTACGACGTCACGGCCATCTCCTTCCACGCCTATCCATACCTGCAGGACAACTACACCCTGATGCCGTGCGGCGGGTCCGTTGGCGAGGGTTATGGACCGATGGTGGTATCGCCGCGCAAGCTGACCCACGCGGATATCGCAAAAACGCGCATCGCCGTTCCGGGTATGTTGACCACTGCGTACCTCACGCTCAAGCTGTTCGCGCCCGACGTCGAGACCGCCGTGGTCCCGTTCGACAAAATCATCCCCGCGGTTGTCGCGGGTGAGTTTGACGCCGGCCTCATCATCCACGAGGGCCAGCTCACCTACGGCAACAACGGCCTCAGTAAAGCGCTGGACCTTGGCCAGTGGTGGCGCGAGCAGACCGGATTGCCGCTGCCTCTGGGCGGCAACGCCATCCGCCGCTCCCTCGGCGAGGAGACCATGCGTATCACCACACAGGCGCTGCGCGACAGCATTCAACATGCGCTCGACCATCGCGACGAGGCGCTGGAGTACGCAATGCAGTTCGCGCGCGATCTTGAGCCGGCGCTGGCCAACAAATTCGTCGGCATGTACGTCAACGAGCGCACCCTGAACTACGGCGAAGACGGTCGCGACGCCATCCGCAAGCTGCTGGAGATGGGCTACGACCGCGGCATCATCCCGCACAAGGCCCGCGTCGACTTCATCGACTGAGTTGCAACGATGGAGAGACCGCTAGGTCATTCTGAGCGCTCTCCGCACTACAGAATCTCCGTATTGGCTCGCGCCAATGAACTTCGCGTGAAAGTTTTCCATCAGCTACTGTGCTATTCTCTTCGAGGTGGTTTCGCTTGAATTCGGCCTGAACAGCGGCCTCTTCGCGAAGGTTCCGCCGTTTCAAAATGCCGCAACGCGGCGGACGCGTAGCTCAGCTGGTAGAGCATTCGACTCTTAATCGACTGGTCGCAGGTTCGATCCCTGCCGCGTCCACCATTTCCTTCCTCTTCCATATCTATCCGCTGTGAATCCAGGTGGCCGTAGCGCAATCCGTATTCAGACGCGCGCGGCCACGGCCTCAGCCAGCTCGTTCAGCGCGTCCACCGTCTCCGGCCAGCCCAGGCACGCGTCCGTCAGGCTCTGCCCGTAGACCAGCTCACTAACCTTCGTCGTGCCCTCGACAAATTTCTGCGCCCCGGCGACGAGGTTGCTCTCCACCATCACGCCGATGATGCGCCGGTCGCCCGCGCGAACCTGTGCGCCGATCTCCCGCGCCACCAGCGGCTGCCGCGTGTAGTCCTTGGCAGAGTTGGCGTGCGAGCAGTCGATCATCAGCCGAGCAGGAAGCCCTGCCTGCTCCAGCTTCTCGCTGGCAGCCTGCACCGACGCCGCGTCGTAGTTGGTCATCTTGCGCCCGCCGCGCAGGATCAGATGGCAGTCCGGGTTGCCGGTGGTCGCGAAGATCGCCGTCTGCCCCGACTTCGTTCCACCCAGGAACGTGTGCTCCTCGCGCGCCGAAAGCATCGCGTCGATCGCGATCTGCACATCGCCCGAAGTGCCGTTCTTGAATCCCACAGGGCACGAGAGCCCGCTCACGAGCTGGCGATGCACCTGACTCTCCGTAGTGCGCGCGCCGATAGCGCCCCACGTCACCAGGTCGACGAAGTATTGCGGCGAGATGATGTCGAGAAACTCCGTACCCGCCGGCACGCCCATCTCCGCCAGGTCCAGCAGCAGGTGCCGCGCGATGCGCAGGCCGTCGTTGATCTGGAATGTCTGGTCCAGATGCGGATCGTTGATGAGTCCCTTCCAGCCCACCGTCGTGCGCGGCTTCTCAAAGTACACGCGCATCACGATGCACAGCCGGTCGCGCAACCGCTCGGCCACCGGCTTCAGCTTCGCCGCATACTCGCGCGCTGCATCGGGATCGTGAATCGAGCATGGACCCACAATCACCAGCAGCCGTGGGTCGCGGCCGGCAAGGATCTCATTCACCTGATTGCGCGCCGCAAACACCGTCTCGGCCGCTGCATCGGAGATCGGCAGCTCCTCTTCCAGAAAGACGGGCGGCAGCACTACGCGGGTCCACTTAATGCGCAGATCATCTGTAGGTTGCAGGCTATGCATTGCTTTGTAGAGGAGTTTCTTTCTTGGCGAGGAATCGCCAGGACTTAGACGCGATCTAGGTTGCAGAAAGCGCTCAGGACCGCTTCACCAGTGTACCGGAAGCACGCGACCTCGCCCTTGAACCTTGGGACCTTGACCCTACAGAATGTACCGGCTCAAGTCATGGTCCTTCACAATCGACGCCACCTGCTGCTTCACATACTCCGGGTCAACCACGATCACCTTCTCCGTCGACCCGTCCTCACGCCTGCGCTCGATCACCGGAAGCGGCGGGGCCGCCTTCTGCGCATCGGTTGACGAACCCGATGCCACAATCTTCGCCACCACGCCCTCTTCGGTCGCCT
>DATCBR010000229.1:0-7422 GCA_036511765.1 Acidobacteriaceae bacterium
CGGAGCTGGAGCGGGTGCAGGACGTGTTGGCGCCGAAGATGGCGGCGCACGACGACGGGATTTTTCTGAAAACGAAGCTGTTTGCGCGGATTGCGACGCTGTACAAGGAGATGGATTCACTTGGGTTGAATCCGGAGCAGCGGCGGCTGCTGGACGTGTATTACAAGAAGTTTGTGCAGCAGGGCGCGAAGCTCTCGGGGGCAGATAAAGAGAAGCTGAAGAAGATGAATGAGGAGGAGTCGACGCTGGAGAACCAGTTCCGGTCAAAGCTGCTGGCCGCGACGAAGGAGGCGGCGTTCCACACGGCCGACAAGGACGCGCTGCGCGGGATGAGCGGGGAAGACCTGGAGGCAGCGGCGGAGGCGGCGAAGGCGCGTAAGGCGCCGGGCTACGTGTTGCCGATGCAGAACACGACGCAGCAGCCGATCCTGGGTTCGCTGGAGGACCGCGCGACGCGGCAGGCCGTGTTTGAGGCGTCGTGGGGGCGCACGGAACGAGGCGGAGCGAACGATACGCGGGCGCTGATCGCGCGACTGGCGAAGCTGCGCGCGGAGAAGGCGAAGCTGCTGGGCTACGAGAACTTCGCGGCGTGGAACCTGACGGACCAGATGGCGAAGACGCCGGAGGCGGCGATCCAGTTTATGGACAACCTGGCACCGGCGTCGGCGGCGAAGGCGAAGGAAGAGGCGGGCGAGATCCAGGCGCTGATTGACAAACAGGCTGAGGGCTCCTCGCAGGCCGCAGGCGCTAAGCAGGCCGCGGGCGCCAAGCAGGCGGCAGGTGCTAAGCAGAATGCCGGGTTCAAGCTGCAGCCGTGGGACTGGGAGTTCTACTCCGAGCAGATACGCAAGGCGAAGTACGACTACGACGAAAACGAGACGAAGCCGTACTTCGAGGTATGGAACGTGCTCGAGAACGGCGTGTTCTACGCGGCGAACCAGATGTACGGCATCACCTTCAAGGAGCGGCACGATATTCCGGTGTACAACCCGGACGTGCGCGTGTGGGAGGTGTTCGACGCGGACGGCAAGCCGCTGGCGCTGTGGATGTGCGACTACTTCAAGCGCGACAACAAGAGCGGCGGCGCGTGGATGGACGTGTTTGTGCAACAGGCGAAGCTGCTAGGGACGCTGCCGGTGGTCTATAACGTGGCGAACTTTGCGAAGCCCGCGGCGGGCGAGCCGGCGCTGATCAGTTTTACGGACGTGACGACGATGTTCCACGAGTTTGGGCACGCGCTGCACGGGATGTTCTCCGACGCGACGTATCCGTTTATCTCCGGCACGGATGTGCCGCGAGACTTTGTGGAGTTTCCGTCGCAGTTCAACGAGCACTGGGCGAGCTATCCGGCGGTGTTTGAGCACTACGCGAAGCATTACAAGACCGGTGCGCCGATGCCGGCGGAGCTGGCGGCAAAGATCAAGAAGGCGGAGAAGTTCAACGAAGGGTACATCTTTACCGAGCTGCTGGAGGCTGCGGAGCTGGACATGCAGTGGCACACGCTGCCGGCGAGCGCGCCGGAGCAGAAGCCGGACGCGTTTGAGAAAGAGGCCCTGGAGAAGAAGAACCTTTGGATCGAGCAGGTGCCGCCGCGGTATCGCTCGACGTACTTCCAGCACATCTGGAGCGGCGGGTATAACGCGGGGTACTACGCGTATCTGTGGAGCGAGATGCTGGACGACGATGCGTATGCGTGGTTTGAGCAGCACGGCGGCATGACGCGCGCGAACGGTGACCGCTTCCGGAAGATGGTGCTCTCGAAGGGCAATACGGAGGACCTGGCCAAGGTCTTCCGCGACTGGCTGGGCGCGGAGCCGAGCACAGGGCCGATGCTGAAGGACCGAGGGCTGGAATAGAGGCTGGGTTAGGATGAAGGCAGACCGCTGGAGGTGCGAATATGACAACTGTGCAGATTTCTTTGCCCGACGAACTCGCACAGGAAGCGGAGCGAGCAGGTGTGCTGTCGCCTGAACTGTTGGAACGCTGGGTAAGGGAGCAGCTTCAAGTGCGGCGCGGCGGACGCCTGATTGCTGCAATGGACCGCATCCAGGCCGGGGACGATCCGGAGGCAATGTCCCCTGAAGAGGTTGCCACCGAGATCGCGGCGATGCGAGCAGAACGGCGAGACCGGCTGGCGCGCTGAATGCGGGTTGTTCTCGACACAAATGTGCTGGTAGCAGCCCTGTTATGGCGTGGGTTGCCGAGTGAACTGTTGCGAAAGACGCGCGATGGCAGCATAACCGTCTTTACAAGCAGACCATTGCTGGCCGAACTCACCGACGTTCTGGGAAGGCCGAAGTTCACGCGGAGGCTCGCGGCCCGAGGGGTGAGCGTCGATGAGCTTGTTGATTCGTTTGTCGAAGCAGCGATCGTTGTAACGCCGCGTTCCACAGTCCGCATCGTGTCCGATCCTGACGACGATGTTGTGATCGGGACGGCACTTGCGGCGCGCGCGGAGATGATCGTCACAGGAGATCGCGCATTGCTCGAAGTGGCGCGGTATGCCGAGGTGAAGGTTGCCACGGTCGCCGCCGCGATGCGGGCGCTGGCACCGCACGAAAGTAGCTAGGTGCTTGTTTAAGCACCGGTATCGCGGATGGGGCCGACGCGGATCTCGTTCGCTATGGCTTGGTGACTTTGAGGTTGGTGACGATGGCGTCGGTGTTGTGGGCGAAGCGGATGCCGTAGACGCCGTCGGTGGACTTGAGCTTGCCGTCGGCGACGAGGTCGGACTTCGGGTAGGTGCCGACGACGGTGCCGTTGATGGCGCAGGAGACGCTGTCACCCTTGACGGAGATGGCGATGGTTTGCGTGACGGGCTGGCCGACGCCGGCGGCCTTGTTGACGGCAGCATTGGCGGTGGGCATGCGGCCGCCGATCTGGAAGGCTGCGGGGCCGAAGCCGCGCACGATGAAGGTTCCGTTGCCGTAGGCGGCGCAGTAGAGCAGGCTCTGGTGATCTGTGCCGAGATCGTTGCCGCCGATGAAGACGCCGTAGGGATGCGGGTGCGTGTTGAGGTTCATGAACTTCGGCTCATTGAAGGTGGCCGAGACGGTGTAATCGCCGCTGGCGGTGTTTTTGGGGTTCCAGTAGCTGACGGCGGGGCCGGTGGTGACGCGCATGCCGTTGCCCTCGGGCGCGAGCTTGGCGTCGGCGATGGTCTGGCCGGCCTTGGCGGCGCCGTCGTCGATCTTGCCCTGCCAGCCGGGGACGGAGATGCCACCGCCGGCGACGGCGCGGCCGGTGGCTTCAGACGCGGCGGGAGCGGCGGGCGGCTGGGCGAGAGTGAGAGCGGGTGCGGCGGCGATTCCGCAGAGGGCGAGGCAACAGGCGAGACGGCTGGCGATATTGCGGGCAGAACGCATGGGATTCATCTCCGGGCTGAGATTTGCAGACAGCCGGATTATAGCGGGCGAGGAGGAGGTTTGGCTTGTGGGGCGCAACGGTCAGGACGTGACGCGAAAATTTGTCCGGGCGGCGCGGCGAATCCGTTACACTCGACATTCATATTTAGCGAGCTGTAATAAACTCCCGCATTCCATTACGGAGCGAACGGAGATACCTTGGCACGATTTACCGGACTGCTTGGCCTGATCACTTTCATCGGCGTGGCGTATGCGCTCTCGACGGACCGGCGCGCGATCAAGTGGCGCACAGTCGCGTGGGGGCTGGGGCTGCAACTGGTGTTTGCGTTCCTGGTGGTGAAGGTCTCGGTTGGGCAGAGGGTCCTGAAGGTCGGGGCCGATGCGGTGACGGCACTGCTGGGTCATGCGGCGGACGGCTCGACGATGGTGTTCGGCAACCAGCTGGGCGACCCGAAGAGTTCGCTCGCGGTGTTCGCGTTCTCGGTGCTGCCGACGATCATCTTTGTCTCGGCGCTGTTTGCCATGCTGTATCACCTGGGGATCATGCAGCGCGTGATCCGCGTGGTGGCGTGGCTGATGCAGCGGACAATGGGGACGAGCGGGGCGGAGTCGACGAATGTGGCGGCGTCGATCTTTATGGGGCAGACCGAGGCGCCGCTGACCATCCGGCCATTTCTGGGCGGGGCGACGCGCAGCGAGCTGATGACGATTATGACGTCGGGCATGGCGCATGTCTCGGGTGGGATTATGGCGGCGTATATCCTGTTCGGGATTCGGGCGCAGGACCTGCTGTCGGCGGTGATTATGACGGCGCCGGGGACGATCCTGGTGGCGAAGATGATGGTGCCGGAGACCGAGGTGCCGGCGACGATGGGCACGGTGCGTATGCCGCCGGCTGAGGAGCATGCGGACGAAAACCTGATCGGGTCGGTGGCGCGGGGGACGATCGACGGCGGCAACCTGGCATGGAATGTGGCCATCATGCTGATCAGCTTTCTGGCGATCGTGGGGTTGATCAACGCGATCATGCTGGGCATCTCAAACTTTGCGTGGGCGCATGGGCACTTTCCGTTTCCGCATTCGCTGGGCAATGCGCTGGGCGTGCTGTGCGCGCCGATTGCGTGGCTGATCGGGATTCCGTGGAAGGATGCGCCGATTGTGGGCAACCTGATCGGGACGCGCGCGGTGCTGAATGAGTTCATCGCCTACACGCAACTGGGGCAACTGGCGCGGGCAGGGGCGATCTCGACGCGCACGCTGGCGATTGCGACGTTTGCACTGTGCGGGTTTGCGAACCTGGGCTCAGTGGGGATGCAGATCGGCGGCATCGGCGCGCTGATCCCGCACCGCAGGAATGAGTTGGCCAAGCTGGGGTTGCGCGCGATGCTGGCCGGGACGCTGGCGAACTTCATGTCGGCGAGCATCGTTTCGATGTTGATCAAATAGCAGGGCTGATCAAGTAATCAGCTTCAGGCGATGAGCTTGAGATAATCCGGCTGGTCGGAGATGTTGCGGTGGCGGAAGCTGCGGATGATGCTGCCGTCGCGCAGGAAGAATACGCCGGGCATCTGGTGGCCGTCGGTTGCGATGCGGCCGATGCCGTGGCGGAAGATGTCGCCGCGGATGAACCATCCCCACAGGACTTTTGGGTTGATGAGACTCTGCGCGGGGTGCTGGCGGCCAAGGCCGAAGATGGGAAGTTTGTAGATGGCTGCTGCGGGGTCATGGATGCGGGCTACATCACCAACGTTGTAGTAGCTAAAGTGCGCTTGCGCGATTTCGGGTGTGCCGAGGTGAACGAAGACGGGTCGGACGTTGCGGCGGTTTAGCTCCGGGGCGATTTCGGCAACATCGCTGATGGCCTTGCGGCAGAAGGAGCAGCCGAAGTGGCGCAGGAAGACCAGCAGCACCGGCGATTCGCGTGAGAGTGCGAAAAGTTCCGCGCCGGATTCGGTGCGGATGCAGTCATCGGCCTGCTGCGGTGGGATTGTTGATGCCATTGGGCAACGATTCTACGATGCATGGGAGGCGGTGTCCTTTGTTAATATTTCCATCGCTAGAAGTCACTCCATACGTGGGCGTCATTTCACGCGTTGAATATATCCGCAGACATCTTTGACCATGTTTCCCAGGTTCTTCGCAGGAGAAACATACAAAACATTACCCTTGAGATCGGCCAATGTCGTACCTCCAGGTTGCGTCTGCAGAACAAAATCTGCGGCCGATTGATCTTGTGTGAAAGATACCGCAGGACACTTCTTTTCAAATTCGGCCATCACAACAGGCGCGCTGTGATGCTCACCAACTGTATTTACGGGGCCGCCCAAGGTTGCATGGGACTGTGACATTTGAGTCACCTTGTCCACTACGAAAATCGTATGGTGAGAAAGTGTTTGCCCTGGTGCAACTAGAGGCAGTGTCTGCCCTAAAGCAGCTAAAAGAACGCACGCAAATTTCATTCTGCCCTCCGCGGTATTCAACCCCAAACTATATCAAAGGCAGTCCATCGGACACCCTAAGCCCGCTAACGCCGAGTAGAACAGCGCAGAGGGCCCCTTCGCTATTCCCATCCCTGTGCAATCGTTCTATTCTTGTCGGATACTCTGAAGCGCGAAAATGACCGATTCCGGCCCCCTTATCGGCAGCTCTCCCATTCGCAAGGAGGGCCTTGCGAAGGTGACGGGGCGCGCGCAGTACGTGGACGACATTGTGCTGCCGGGCATGTGGCATGGGGCTACCGTCCGCTCCACCATTGCGCGTGGAAAGATCACGTCGATCACATTCGATCCGGCGGTGAAGTGGGACGAGTTCTGCGTGGTCACAGCAGCGGAGATTCCCGGCGAGAACACGATTGTTCATCTGACCAAAGACCATCCGTGCCTGGCGGCGGAGTTCATCCGCCATCCGGCGGAGCCGATTTTGTTGATTGCTCATCGGGACAAGGCGGCGCTTCATGCCGCGGTTGCGGCGGTGAAGATCACGTACGAAGAGCAGCTGGGGGTCTTCACCATTGAAGACTCGGAGCGCGGGGCGCTCACCGAGAGTGACCCAGCGAATGCACAGGCCGATACGGGCAAGATCGTCTGGCAGGGCGTGGGGCATGGCGGCTCGGCCAATACCTTTAAGACGTTCTGTATGCGCTCGGGCGATGAGGCTGCGGCGCACGATGCGGCGGTAGCGGAAGCCTTTGCGAAGGCGGACTTCATCGTGGAGGGTGAGTACCGGACGGGCGCGCAGGAGCAACTCTACATTGAGAATAACGGCGTGATTGCGGAGGCGTTTCGCGCGGCGGATGGGACGCTTGAGTCGGTGACGGTGTCGGGCTCGATGCAATGCCCGTACTACCTGGTGCATGCGCTGACGCTGGTGTTTGGGCTGCCCGCGGAGAAGTGCCGTGTGATCCAGACCGAGACCGGTGGCGCGTTTGGCGGCAAGGAAGATTTTCCGTCGGTGATTGGATCGCATGCGGCGCTGCTGGCGGCGAAGTGCGGGCATCCGGTGAAGATGGCGTACGACCGCGCAGAGGACCTGATTGCGACGACCAAGCGGCACCCTTCGCGCACGCGGCACAGGACGGCGGTGTCGCGAGAGGGCAAGCTGCTGGCGGGCGAGATTGAGGTGGTGATCGACGGGGGGGCTTACTCCACGCTGTCACCGGTGGTGCTGTCGCGGGCGACCATCCACGCGCCGGGGCCGTACCAGTGGCCGCACATGACGGTGCGCGCGAAGGCGATGGCGACCAACGTTGCGCCGCATGGGGCCTTTCGCGGGTTCGGCGCGCCGCAGAGTCTCTTTGCATTGGAACGGCACATGGACAAGATTGCGCGCGTGGTGGGCCTGACGCCGGAGGAGCTGCGGCGGCGCAACCTGCTGGCGACGGGGATGAAGACGGCGACGGGGCAGCATTTGACTGACCCGGTGGACATGCAGGGCCTGCTGACGCGCGCGCTGAAGGAGACGGACTATCACGCCAAGCGCGAGGAGTTCGAACGGGCGAATGCGGCCGCGACGGTGAAGCGCGGGATCGGGTTTGCGACGTTTCTGCATGGTGCGGGGT
>DATCBR010000230.1:0-7940 GCA_036511765.1 Acidobacteriaceae bacterium
CCAAGGCAGCCGCTTCAACGCGCATGCCGTAACCACTGCCTACGCGCTGGCCGCGCAGTACGATCCCAGCTTCAACGGCAACTGGAACCAGGACCAGGAGCACAACCTTGCGACCCTGCCTGCTTCGCCTGGATTGCCGCACCTGACCATTCCCATGAAGATCATGCTGGGTTGCATCTCCGTCGCGCCTCCCGGCGAGGAACAATATCGCGGCACTGACCTTGGCGTCTTCGGCGGGAATCTGGACTACAACGACAACGTCGAAGGCACTACGCTCTACTTCCCTGTCTTCCATCCCGGCGCGTTGCTGGGCATGGGCGATGCGCACGGAGCGATGGGCGATGGCGAGGTCGTCGGCACAGGCCTTGAGACCTCAGTCGATGTGACCTTCACCGTCGATGTCATCAAGGGATACGCAACACCTCAGGTGCGCGCGGAGACGAAGGACTACCTGATCTCCTTCGGTGTCTCAGGATCTGTGCCGGAATCCATCCAGCTTGCGACCACACAGCTCGCCGACTGGCTGAAGCATGACTACAAACTGAATGACAGTGAAGTGGCGTTGTTCTTCGGCGACACGCTGAAATATGACATCACCGAGCTGGTCGATCCTCACTTCAATGTCGTCGCAAAGGTGCCGAAGAGCGAAGTCGCGCTCCTGAATAAGTAGTTCGACAGAAGCTGATCGCAAGCCGCAATCGACTGGAGCAGAACGGATGATGAAGACGTGGGTCAGGATAGCCGCTCTCGGCAGTATGTTCGCAGCAGCCAGGTTGGCAGTTGCCGCAGATCTCTCCGGCAACTGGATCGCGACTGTCGCAGGCGGTCAAGGCGAGCCGCAATATACGCGCGTCTCGCTGACCATCGATGGCGACAAGCTTGGCGGCATGTGGGGCGAGTCCACAATCAGCGGCACGCTGGCTGATGGCAAGTTGAGCGTCGCGCTCTCGGATGCGCAGGGCACATCTGCCGGAAATCTCAGCGGAGCCGTTGCCGGCGAGACGATCACGGGCAGCGGAACCATCACCGGCGGTCGTGGTGGACGCGCCGGCGGATTCGGCGGCGGTGGAGGCGGTGGAATGCGGCCTGGCGGAGGCGCGGCGGAAGCGGCGGAACAGTCACGTTCTCCCTGGCCCGCGCGGCAACGCCGCCTGCGACTCCGCGCGACCTGCACTTCACGCCAACGAATTTCTTTGGAACGTACTCCGCGCAGAACAAGCCGGCGATGACCATCTTTCCCGGAGACGTTGTTCACACATGGACGGCCGATGCCGGCGGTGTGGATGCGAATGGCGTGCGGCACCGCGGCGGCGACTCCAACATCGGACCGTTCTACGTGGAGGGAGCGTTGCCCGGCGACACGCTCGTGGTGCATCTGCTGAAGGTTCGCACCAATCGCGCGACCGCGCACCAGGGAACCAGCATCAACGCCCACGCAGTGACAGCTGCGTACCTGACCAGCGCGCAGCACGATCCCGCGGTCACCGGCGACTGGACGCTGATGCCCGACAAGGGCATTGCAGTTCCCACACATCCCAGTGAGCACATGAAGAACTACAGCGTGCCCATCAAGCCGATGCTGGGATGCATCTCCGTCGCGCCCGCGGGCGACGAGCAGTTCCGCGGGGGCGACCTTGGCGCTTACGGCGGCAACATGGACTACAACGACAACGTAGAGGGCACGACGCTCTACTTTCCCGTCTTCCATCCTGGCGCGTTGCTGGGCATGGGCGACGGACACGCGGCCATGGGAGACGGCGAAGTCACCGGCTCGGCGCTTGAGACCTCGATGGACGTCGACTTCTCGGTCGAAGTGATTCCCGGCGATTCGAGCGGCATGGTGCGCGCGGAGACGAAAGACTATCTGGTCGCGTTCGGTGTCACTGGCTCTGTTCCGGACTCGATCCAGGTTGCGACCTCGCAGCTCGCCACATGGATCAAGAAGAAGTACCAGCTCACCGACAGCGAGGTAGCCATCCTGTTCGCGTCTGAGCTGAAGTATGACATCACCGAGCTGGTGGACTCACAGTACGATGTAGTGGCCAAGGTCCCGAAGAGCGTGCTCGCCGAAATGAAGTAGGCTTCCACATCTCACGCAGCCACCGATGTCTTCGCGTCACCTCAGCATTGATTCCAGGATGCGGATGACTATTCAAGAATGCGGGCGACCACGTCGTAGTCGTGGGATTCAGTGATCTCGGCGCGGTAGAAGGTGCCTGGAACCAGCGTCTCATGCGGGCCAAAGTCATTGATGAGGACCTTGCCATCGATCTCCGGTGCGTGCAGCGCGGTGCGGCCCTGCCACAGCAACTCGGTCTCATCGCTCTCGCCTTCGACCAGCACCTCGACCTCGCGGCCAACCCACGCTGCCTTTGCCTTCGCGCTGATCTTCTGCTGCAGCTTCATCAGGCGGCGGCGGCGCGACTCAATGGTGCGCTTCGGCACTTTGAGCGCGGCGTCGAGCTCGAAGGCCGCTGCGCCTTCCTCGTCAGAGTAGGAGAACGCGCCCAGCCAATCGATCTTCGCAGCCTTGATGAATGCCTCGAGCTGCGCGAAATCCTCTTCCGACTCTCCGGGGAAGCCGACGATGAAGCTGGTGCGCAGAGCTATTCCCGGAACTCGAGCGCGGGCCTTCTCAATCATGCGCAGGAAGGTCTCGGGAGTGCCGCCGCGCTTCATCCGTTTGAGGACCGAGGGTGAGGCGTGCTGCAGCGGGACGTCGAGGTACTTTGCGATGGAGTCGTGGCGCGCCATGGTTTCGAGCAGGCGCGTGGTGACCTTATTGGGATATGCATAGAGGAAGCGCAGCCACTTCAGTCCGGGCAGAACGGCGAGCGCGTCGAGCAGTGTGGCCAGGCCGTCCTGCAGACCAAGGTCCTCGCCGTAGCAGGTGGTGTCCTGGCCGATGAGGGTGATCTCGCGCACGCCCTGCGCGATCAGGCGCTGGGCCTCGGCGACGATCGACTCCACGCGGCGCGAGCGGAACTTGCCGCGCAACTGCGGGATGATGCAGAAGCTGCAGGGATGGTCGCAGCCCTCGGCGATTTTGATATACGCGCTGGCACGCGGCGTGGTGAGGATGCGCGGCGTGTCGTCGGTGTAGAGATATTCGGGCAGCGCGGCCGTTGCGCCTTGCCACGATGCGCGCGAGAAGCGGCCCTGCCGCTCGCGGCGGTCGCCTTCCGGCCTGAAGGAAGTTGGCGCCTGCTCTACTTCCAGTTGCGAACCAACTTCAGTGGGGTGCGAGTGCTGATGCACGGCACTAGGCGCGCGGCTGACGAGGATGTTGAACGGCGAGTTGGGTTCCGCCGCGGGCTGCTGCGGCGCGCGAAGACCGGCTGCGTCGAGGATGGCTTCCAGCTCGCCGGTGCCGACGACTGCATCGACCTCGGGGATGTTGGCGCGAATCTCGTCGCGGTAGCGCTCGACTAAACATCCGGCAACGATCAGGCGCTGGGCTTTGCCGCCATGCTCGCGCTTGTGCTGGGCCATTTCCAGGATGGCGTTTACGGACTCCTGCTTGGCGGAGTCGATGAAGCTGCAGGTGTTGACGACGAGGATTTCTGCGTCCTCAGCGTGGGGAGTCAGTTGACCGCCGGCGCGATCAAGCAGACCCATCATCACCTCGGAGTCGACGAGGTTCTTGGGGCAGCCGAGCGAAACGAAGCCGATGCGAGGACGCTCGGAGAGCTTCGCGGGCACTAGAGGCTGCTCAATCTTGGGGTCGAGGACGGAAGGCGGCACAACACCATTTTACCAATCATCCAATCCATCCCCAGGGCAATCGGGGAGGTATCCCCCCTCCCCCCATACTTAAGTCTTAAAGTATCCCGGACAAAGGACTTAGAAGGCTAGAGTATCCCCCCGAAGTATCCCAGGTATTCCCGGGTATCTCCAAAAGCAAAAGCCGCACGGGATGGCTGCGGGCGAAGAGCAGAATATTTACTTCACTCTTCCATTATAGCGGTTGGGGCAAAACTGTTATGCCAACTTTCTGCGCGGCATATCTAGTTCGGCGTGAAGGAGATGCGTCTGTTGGCGGGGGCTGCGGGGGGTTGACAACAGATCAGACGTACGGCGGCTCCACAGTCTCCTCGTAAGGCACCGAAGCCCTGCGTGAGCGCACTTTCTGAACGAAGCTCTCGGCAAAGTTGCGGGCCTGACCAGCCAACACTGCAATGCGCTGGGCGGGGACTTTCAGCCCGTGGCCGAGGGCTTCGACTACCTCAGACGTGGTGTTCAGGGCGGCGGTGACCATGCCGTCGACGCGCGCAACCTGTCTTTGCGCGCGCAGGTTGGCGTCCGCAATCGTAGTGTCGCAATGCTCGACGACGGCCTTGGCGGCCCGGCTGGTGGACTTGAGGGTTTCACTGGTCTCAGCGAAGTTGGCGGTAATGATCTTGAGCTTGGGCGCGGCGTCCGCGAGCAGATCGCGGCTGGTGCGCCCAACGTCCGCGGCCACGTCGAGCAGAGGCAGCATCTTGGTCTTGAACTCTTCCGCTGATGCGCCGAACTCCTTGATGGCCTTCATGGCTTTGACCGCGACCACGATCAGCACGATCGCCAAGCCCAGCACCGCGATCCCGATCAGCCCGATCAGAATCATGATCAGGCGGTTGGTCATCGCGAGGTCGGATTGGAACCACATGGCGAGGCTGATGATTGCCATTGTCGAGTGTCTTCCTTCCGGGCTAGTTCAATTCGCTGGAACCCAACGGATCTCCATGCCGCATGTCCGATCCGGCACAGGCCCTATGCCTGCGGCTCCACGGTGGTGTTGACGTAGGCCTCTGTGCCGGCTTCAACGGCAGCGCTCACCTTGGCCTGCTGCTCGTTGGCCATGTTGCGGCCTTTGTCCACATACTGGCTCCACTGGGTGCGGCCCTTCTCGTAGTACTCGCGACCCTTGTCGGCGTAGGCGCCTGCCTGCTGTTTGCCTTGTTCCACCAACTCGCTGGCTTTCTGTTTGCCCTGCTCGTAGTACTGGCGGCCCTGATCGGCGTATTCGCCGGCCTTCTGGCGGCCCTGCTCCATCAGCGCATCGGCGCGTTCCTTGGCTTCGCGCGCGCCGTTGAGCAGGTCTTCGCGGGTCTCCTTGCCGGCCTTGGGCGCGTAGAGAACTCCAACGAGGGCGCCGATGCCAAGCCCGGCGAGAAACCAACCCAATCCATTCGATCCGTTGTCATTGTCTGCCATGGCGAGTCTCCTATGTGCGAATTACTTCGGTTGCATTCCCGTGCACGACCGATAGGGAATTCTACCGGAATCTGCCATCCCCGGGCGCGTGCGTCTTCGCCGTTTGGAATGTGCGCGATAGTTTGCGCGTCTCGAACTCCGATGCTAACGGGTATGAGGAGGTTGCGCGATCCACGAGGCTCGGGAGAGTTTGCACAAATGTCTGGTTCCCGCGCGTCCGTCAATCGGTGTCCGCTTCGTCTAAATGAGGGAGGGGCATGACCAGACCCGCAGGGGTGTAATGGACCCGCAGTGGAATGCCTGGGAATGGCGCGCGAAGGACCGCAACTGGTATAGCCGCAGCGGCGCTCCGTGGGGTATGGTTTAGCTGGATTGACTGAAGGAGACCGAGGGAGACCATGAACGCACATAGAATTCTCACGGCAGGATGGCTGGCGGCGCTGGCAATCGGATTGACGGGCGCGGTTGCGGGCTGCAGGAGTTCGGCTCCGGATGACGCAACCCTGAACACGCAGGTGCAGAGCAAACTGTTCTCCGACCAGGCGCTGCGCGGCGAGCCTATTCAGACAGCAACCTCCGGTGGCGTAGTCACGCTGAGTGGAACGGTCTCCAGCGACGCGGCACGGTCCAGCGCGGCCGGCGATGCCGGGCAGATTGCGGGAGTGAAGACGGTCGTCAACAATCTGAACGTGCTGGCACCGGCTGCGACGGCAATGACGACACCTCCGCCGCCCATGCCGATGGAGTCCAGACCTGCGCCGGCGCGGAAGATCGCGAAGCAGTCCCCTGTAAAGATGCAGCCGGCGCCGATCGTGCGCAACACGCCGCCTTCGCCGCCTTCTCAGGAGGCGTCCATGCCTGTCGCGCAGGCCGCGCCTCCGCCACAGCCGCAGGCCCCGCCGCCCGCGCCGAAGCCTGTGGTGCGTAACATCACTCTGCCTGCGGGAACGCCGATACCGATTCGGATTACACAGACGCTGGACAGCGCGACGACGCAATCCGGCGACAAGTTTACCGGGGCGATCGCGTCGGACGTTGTGGTGGACGGCCTGGTGGTGCTGCCGCAGGGCGCGCCGGTGACAGGCCGCGTGGATGAGGCGAAGGACGCGGCGCACTTCAAGGGCAGTTCGCTGCTGACGATCTCGCTGACATCGATCTCGCACCGCGGGGAACGGATTGACATCACGACGGAGCAGTACTCGAAGGAAGGCTCCGGCCGGGGCAAGAATACGGCGGAGAAGGCTGGGGGCGGCGCGGCGGTTGGCGCAATCCTGGGCGGAATCCTCGGCGGCGGTAAGGGCGCAGCGATTGGAGCGGTGACCGGCGGCGGCGTAGGCGCGGGAGTGAACAGCGTAACCCGCGGACAACAGGTGCAGATTCCTTCGGAGAGCATCGTTCGGTTCAAGCTGGCCGATCCAATCAGCGTAAGAGTGACGACAGGCGGCGGGGCGGACGACGGTTCCGGGGCCGGCCTGCAACGCCGCAGCGACCAATAGAGACGGCGGTCGACTGCGGCGGTCCGGTCTCGATGAGGCGCGTGGAAGCTGCGTTGCTAATCCCCTTTCGGACTATGCACCGCGGTTGATGCAGCGAGATTCTTCCGCCGCTAACAAGCACGAGGTAGTGTAAGACCCGAAGTGTTTTTGTTCAGCCCTGTACCAAAACCGTCCGGGCAACCTGCGCCCGCGACGCAGCACCTAAATTGCTGTCTCCAAAAGGCATATTGAGGTTGCGTTTTGAAAGCAAAGCAAACCCCTGTGGGCCATCTCGCTCTGACATTGCATGCGCATCTTCCGTATGTGGTGAACCATGGCACATGGCCGCATGGCCTGGAGTGGCTGCACGAGGTGGCTGCGGAGACCTATCTTCCACTTCTTCGCGTACTGACGAGGCTGGAGGCCGACGGGATCCCGGCGAACTTCAACGTCAACCTATCGCCGGTGCTGCTGGAGCAACTGACGCACCCTCATTTCAAAGCGGAGTTCCCGCAGTATCTGGGACGCAAGATCACTGCCGCACGCGAAGACGAGGCGTTCTTCCTGCAGATGGGAGGCGACCATCTTGCCGAGACAGCGCGGATGTGGGGCCGGTTCTTCTCCGCCGCGCTCGAAGACTTCGATGCGCTGGATGGAGATATTGTCGCGGGCTTCCGGCGGTTTGCCGAGACGGGCATGATCGAGGCGCTGACCTGCGCAGCGACCCACGGATACATGCCGCTGCTAGGCACCGACGAAAGCGTGCGCGCGCAGATACGGCTTGCGGTGGCAGTCCATACGCGACACATGGGCGGCAAGCCGCGCGGCATCTGGCTGCCGGAGTGCGGCTACAGGCCGGCGGGGGAATGGAAGTATCCGGTAGACGGCGCGGGGGGCGCTGCGCTGGGAGCGGCTTTTGAGCGCATCGGCATTGAAAGCGCGGTGGCGGAGAGCGGGCTGGAATACTTTTTCGTCGACTCGTGCCTGGTGGACGAGTCGCAGCGTGCGCCTTCTCCCTATGGCCCAGCCGAGAGCCGCGTGCCTCGGACGCCGCAACTGGAACGAGTGACGCGCGGAGCGGAGCGCAGCCTGTACCAGCCCTATTATGTCGATGGGCCATACGACAAGAGATATGCAACCACGGTGTTTCCGCGCGATCCCAGCACAGGCATGCAGGTGTGGTCCGGCGACGCAGGCTATCCGGCGGACCCGCACTATCTGGACTTCCACAAGAAGCGGTTTCCGGGCGGGCATCGCTACTGGCGGGTG
>DATCBR010000231.1:0-2021 GCA_036511765.1 Acidobacteriaceae bacterium
TGGCTGGTTCACGCGGGTGGAAACCTGGACCCGCGCAGCCCGCGACGAAGGTGTTTTCGTCACCGTTCCCGAGGAGGCGCAGCAGGCGCTTATTTTCCTGGCGCCTGAGACCGGGGGCGACTTCAGCACCCTGCGCAAAGCCGTTCATGACCGGCCCGGCGCCTTTGTGCGCGCTACCCAGGATTTGCAGGCCGCCAGTTGGGACCGCATGCGCCTCGACACCTACCTCGCCGAGATCAAGACCACCGCCCAGACTGACCAGAAAATCCTCAAGGAACACGCCGAACGGGCTGCCCGATCGCTCGGCATTCGCCTCGACCAGCAATGCTTCGATAAGCCTACGGACCAGCAAGCCCCTTGCCTGGTGCAGCATACAGAGGGTCTGGTGCTCGACGACGCCAATGCGCAATCGCTGGTAACCCAGCTTGCCAGCGGATCGACAGCGGACCTGATGAACCAGCTCAGCTACTCAAGCATGGGCGGCGCCGGCAGCTTCAGTCCTTATGTTGGGGCCATTGTCGATACAGCCAAGATTCTTTCGTCGCTGCATACAGCTCATTTCCAGTACATTCCGGCTTTGGCTCTGCCCGCCAAAGACACGCTGAATCTGCGGCTGAATATGCCACCTTCCTTTCGCGATCCCAAGTCGGTGGTCGTTGTAGCTCTGCCGCCGGTTGGGCCCTCGAAGGCGCCGCCGCTGCGCCCCAGCAGCATGAACGAAACACTCTGCGCGCAGAAGCCGGAGCTGGTGCAGACCGCAGACGGAGCGCCGCTGGTATTCGGCACCGGACTGGCTCACGACCTGACGCTGCATATTGACACATCCAAAGGCCCGTTCGATGTGCCCGTCACTGCCGACGCGGGCAAAGGCGGCCTGGTCCCTCAGCAGCCCATGCCGCACCTGCCCCAGGGAGAACTTACCGGCACCATCCGCGGCAAGTGGGGCTTCGACGATTGGCAAGGCCCGCATTTCCACTTCATCTCCGCCGGCCCCTCGAAATGGACTGTGGCCGCGGACGATCAATCCGCACTCGTGGTGGGCCGCGATGACACGCTGCACATGCAGGGCGATAGTTCCGTGTGCGTCGCCAGCGTGGAGCAGAAGTCATCGGCCGGCAAAACCCTGCCACTGAAATGGAAGGCGGCGAAGCCCGATCTGCTGGAAGTAGCGATGCCGATGAAGAAGGCCGAGCCCGGCCAGATCACCATCGACATTCAACAATACGGCCTGTCCAAGCCCGACACCGTTACTCTCAGCGCCTATGCCGAAGCCGCATCGCTCGACCACCTCACGCTCAGTGCGGGCGATCATTCCGCCTTGCTTAAAGGCACGCGGCTGGACGAAGTAGCCACGGCTACGATCGAAGGCATCACCTGGACGCCGGCAGGCCTCGCGCGTGTGCAGGATTTCGATCAGCTCACGCTCAACGCCGATCACCCCACGAGTGATCTTGAAGCCGGTGGGCACTACTCCGCTAAAGTGCTGCTGCACGATGGCCGCGACCTCAAGGTTCCCGTCACCGTTGAGCCGCCGCGACCGCAGGTGACTCTGATGAGCAAAGGCACGCAGGAGGACGGAACCGCAACGCCATCTCCCGTGCACCTGGGCAGCGCCGACGATGTCGCTCTAGGCGCGCGGCTGGTGTTTTTTCTCAAATCCGAAGTGCCGCCGAAGTTTCCTCGCAACGAGGCAGTGGAAGTGGCTGCGGCCGATGGCAGCTTTCGCACCGTGCTGTCACTGAAAGATGGCGGCCTGATGCTTGAAGATGCGCGCACCGCCATCGGCACAGTGGATCCGTTGGCGCGGTTTGGTTCCTCCGCCTTTGGTCCGCTGCGGGCGCGGGCGCTCTCCGCCGACGGCGTTGCCGGAGACTGGATGAACCTCGGCAATCTGGTGCGTCTGCCGGCATTCAAAGAACTGCGTTGTCCCCACGCCTATGCCAGGACCTGTACGTTGACCGGCGCCAATTTATTTCTGGTGGCATCGGTGGCATCGGCGCAGGATTTCAGCAACGCCACGG
>DATCBR010000232.1:0-6798 GCA_036511765.1 Acidobacteriaceae bacterium
GAGGACCCTTACGGCGAGGGCTGGCTCGTGAAGGTGCGCATGTCCGATCCTGCAGAGTGCGAGGCTCTGCTCGACGCCGACGCCTACGGCGCAAGCCTCGGCTAGTCCCCTGCGCGCGCAAGCACTGCCACTGCACAGGTCCGGAATCGGCCGGAGCAGCGGCTAGGCTCAGATCCAGTTGACGACCTACACCTCAGTCACCGATAGCGACCTGGCCGCGATGCTCGCGGCGATCGGGGTCTCCTCCGTGCGGGAGATCTTCGAGCGCCAGATCCCCGACGCGGTGCGGCTCGCCCGCCCGCTCGATCTTCCCGACGGCCAGAGCGAGCAGGACGTCTACGAGCACCTGCGAGCGCTTGCTGCCCGCAACGCAAGCGCCGAGGACGAGCTGTGTTTCCTGGGTGCCGGGATGTACGACCATTACGTGCCTTCGATCGTGGACATGCTGATGGAGCGCTCGGAGTTCCTGACCCCCTACACGCCCTACCAGCCCGAGATCTCCCAGGGCGGCCTGCAGGTCATGTTCGAGTACCAGACCGCGATCTGCGAGCTCACGGGCCTGCCCGTCTCCAATGCCTCGGTGTATGAGGGTCCCAGCGCGGTCGCCTCCGCCGGCTACCTGGCGAAGCTTCACAACGATCGCTCGCGCTTCGTCGTCTCCGCCGGCCTGCACCCCCATACGCTTGCCACCCTGCGCACCTACGCCCCCGGTTACGGCATCGAGGTCGTCGAGGTTGGGTTGCGCGACGGCGTCACCGACCCCGACGCTTGGGCCGCCGCGATCGACGAGGACACCTCGGCCGCGATCTTCGCCCAACCTAACTTCTACGGCGCCGTCGAGGACGCCGCCGCCCTGTGCAAAGTCGCCAAGCAGGCCGGGGGAGAGAAGCTGGTGACTGTCGCCCAAGTCGACCCGATCGTGCTCGGCGTGCTCATACCACCCGGCGAGTGCGGCGTGGACGTGGCGGTGGGGGAGGGCCAATCGTTGGGCAACCGCCTCGATTTCGGCGGCCCCTCGTTCGGATTCTTTGCCGCCCGCGAGGCGTACCTGCGCCGCATGCCCGGTCGCATCGCGGGGGAGACCCTCGACGTGGACGGCCGTCGCGGCTTCGTGCTCACCCTACAGACGCGCGAGCAGCACATCCGCCGCGAGAAGGCCACCTCCAACATCTGCACCAACCAGGCCCTCGTCGCCATGATGGTCACCATCTTCCTCACCGTCTACGGCAAAGGCCTCCGCGAACTCGCCGAACACAACCTCGCCAAAGCCACCTACCTCCGCAACGCGCTGGCGAAGAGCGAGGGCGCGAAGACCTTGTTCTCCGCCTCCCCGCGCTTCCACGAATTCGTCCTCGAAACCCCCGTCACCGCTGAAGAGATGAACTCCACTCTGCTCGAACACAAGATCATCGGCGGCCTCCCGCTCGCGAAGTGGTATCCCGAACTCGGAGCAAACGCTACCTTATGGTGTGCCACCGAGCTCACCACCCGCGCCCAGATGGACTCCGCCGCCGAAGCCGTCAAAGCACTCGCCGCACGCGAACTGGTCAGATCATGAAGGAGCAGGTCTAGATGGACATCTCCACCATCGAAGGCGAAGAGCTCCACTCCGTCGCATTCGTCGAGGACTACCTCGAGCTGCGCTTCGGCCCCGCCCTGCTCACCCTCTACCACTGGCCCTACGTCATGCTCCCCGAGTTCTCCGTCGCCTTCGGCGAGCCCGAGTACCGCAACGCCCTCTGCGCGCAGATCGGCAGCGCGGTCGACACCGCCTCCCTCGACGAAGGCAGCGCCCTCACCATCGAGCTCGCCTCCGGCGTCGTCCTCGGCCTCTCCCTCCGCGAAGAAGACCTCGACGGCCCCGACTCCGGCCTCTTCTCCCCCACCGCCACCCCCGACGACGCAGAGGAGTTCTAGCGATGGCGCATTCCTTCAAGCCGCGCATCATGTACATCGAGAACAAAGGTGGCGAATTGACCGGACCTGCTCGCATTGGCCGCGTCACATTCAATCGGACCGGGAAGACCGTCTTTTACGGTGGCAAGTCGTTCTTTCGTAGCGAGGGCTTCAAATCGAATTACGTGTGCCAGGAAACTTCCGAAAGTTACTGGATCTCTGGCCCGAAGAAGCGCGGTGGCGATGCTCTTTACGCAACCAATATCCCCACTGAGATCGACGAAGATGTACGCGTCGAGTATTGGACTGTCATCCGGAATCAGCCAGACAAAGTCAAGGAAACCGAGACGCTATGACCATCCCCTTCACCGGTAGGCCCCTCAAAGCCACCACCCACGTCAACCAGAACGAGGGCCTCATCTTTGAGAAATCCTCGCCCGGCAAAAAAGCCTACCGCCTCGCCGAGCTCGACGTGCCCGCCGTCGACGTCGCCGCACTCCTCGGCGACACCGCGCGCCCGCCCGCACAGTGGGCCGCCGGCCCCATGCCCGAGCTCTCCGAGATCGAGATCATCCGCCACTTCACGCGCCTGTCTACGTGGAATTACGCCATCGACCTCGGCATGTATCCGCTCGGCTCCTGCACCATGAAGTACAACCCGCGCATCAATGAGGCTGTCGCCCGCCTCGAAGGCATCGCCGAAGCCCACCCCTACCAGCCCGAAGCCCTCTCCCAGGGCTGCCTCGGCATCATGCAGCTGCTGAGCCAATGTCTGATCGAAATCACCGGCATGGACGCCATCACCCTCCAGCCCGCCGCCGGCGCGCATGGCGAGTTCACCGGCATCCTGCTCGCCCGCGCCTACCACGAGTCCCAGGGCAACCCGCGCAAGAAGGTCCTTATCCCCGACTCCGCCCACGGTACCAATCCCGCTACAGCAGCAGTGGTCGGTTATCAGGTCGCCAACCTCAAGTCCAACTCCCAGGGCATGGTGGACCTAGCCGAGCTCACTCGCATGGTCGACAACGACACCGCCGCCCTCATGCTCACCAACCCCTCCACCATCGGCGTCTTCGAGTCCGAGATCCACAAAATCGCCGACATCCTCCACGCCAAGGGCGCGCTGCTTTATATGGACGGCGCCAACATGAACGCTCTCTGCGGCAAGACCCGCCCCGGCGACTTCGGCGTCGACGTCATGCACCTCAACCTGCACAAAACCTTCTCCACCCCGCACGGCGGCGGCGGCCCCGGCTCCGGCCCTGTCGCCTGCAAAAAAATCCTCTCGCCATTCCTGCCCACGCCCGTCCTCACCACGCGGGCTGATGGCAGTCTGGGCTTTGACTATGCCCGCCCGCAAACCGTCGGCCGCGTCCGCGCCTTCTACGGAAACTTCGGCATGTTCGTCCGCGCGCTGGCCTACATCCTCGCCAACGGGCCGGACGGCCTCCGCCAGACCACCGAGGACGCCGTCCTCAACGCCAACTACCTCCGCGCCAAACTCGCCGGAACCTTCGACCTTCCCTACGCCGCACCCTCCATGCATGAGGTCGTCTTCTCGGATAAGCTGCAGGCCCAAAGAAAAGATGGCCAGCCCGGCGTCAAGACCGGCGACATGGGCAAGCGCCTCATCGACTATGGCTTCCACGCCTATACCGTCAGCTTCCCCATGGTGGTCTCCGGCGCCATGATGATCGAGCCCACCGAGAGCGAGAGCCGCGAAGAGCTCGACCTGCTCGTCGACGCGCTCAAACAAATTGCCCGCGAAGCCGCCGAGAACCCCGAGCTCGTCCGCACCGCGCCCCACTCCACACGCCTCCGCCGCCTCGACGAAACCACCGCCGCCCGCAAACCCATCCTCCGCTGGCAAGCCCCGGCGTCAGATGGAGTCACGACCGATTCTGCTGCGAAAGAGTGGTAGTAAGTAGTTTCTGGATAGGTGACCATGCGGAAGTTGAGCCGGACAGCACCTTCCACAAAGCTACGTTTATGATTACTAATCCGATGGTTGATCGCTGCCCATGCACGGGCAAGAAAGAGATGAGCCATTCTATTCCAGCACATCGACGCGGTTGGAACCGTAAACGGAAACCCTTTAAGGGTCTCCGTTCTTGCCGGGGCAGCCACAGCATTAGTCTGCCGAGGAGCAGATCGAATCTACGTCCCCGCTGCTGACCGTGAGACTCAAGATCGAGCAGAGGAAGGCATTAGAATGCTACCTCGTGAACGCCAAGGACTTGTCTCTTTAGTAGATCGCGACGGAGGGGTTTTCGAACAAATCATCGAATACCTCAGACCCCTCGGTTTACAAGCAAAGAAATGGCCAGAAAATACTTTCGTTCGATGCCTAGTGGACTTTCTTTATGAAATTGCCCTAGCGTCAAAATACAAATCTCCGATCGCGAGCAGCAGCGTTCATACCGTAAGAGGATTTGTACCGATCATCGACCCCCGCGAGTTCAGCGGCGAGGCTCGGTTTCGGCTGGCCGAATGCATCTCGCTTATCTGCGACTATGACGCTGACGTCATCGAACACGGGAACTTGCAAGTAGACATACCGCGTTCTGCATCAAATGCGCCCGACGTTTGGAAATTCCTAGATTTTGCGGAATTCCGCGAGGTTGAAGCAGCCTCAGGAGCATTGGGGTATTTGGAGGTTCCGTCTCTTGGCCTTCGGCGATTACGCTACGCAATCAGCGATCTCGTTCGGCGCCCCGAAGCCAAACCCATACTCTCGACTGCAGCAATTGTGACGAACCTTGCGGGCGTGAAACAGGCCGAGAATTTAGGGAAAATGGCGGAAAGCGTAGGTTTGTTGAGCGTGGCACATTTCAGGCCGCCGTTCATACCATTAGGCCCCCTCGAACTCGCGTTATACAGGTCCTCCTTAGCGGAAGCCTCACGAGAAGCGAAGCCGCCCGAAGGAACCATTCTTGTATTTGAATCGAAGCGAGGAACCTCATGGCTGAACACGGGGGAGGAGTCCAAGCTTGAGGCGGAAGCGGCTGATCCCGCAAGAATCAAAGCAACTGTAGACGCTGCTCGCGCGACGTTGTCACGATTCTATTGAGACTATCCACCAAGCAGCCTTCACCCCAAATGCCTCAACCCACCCGCCGCCTTATAGCTCTGCACCACAATCCCCAACGGCATCGCCTTCGTGCTCTCGAGCGTAAACGACCGCAGCGGAGTTCCCTCCGCAAACAGCCGCTTGCCCCACGTCTTTCAGCACATAACCCAGCAGCACCGGTCAATCTATGGACTACGGAACCCGCTCCGGCCCAGCAGCGTAGTCCTTCTTCACCTGCTCGGCGCTCAGCGCGCTGTCGTAAATGCGAAACTCGTCGATCGACGCATTCAGATACGCATCCGCCGCATACAGCGATCGCCCGATAAAGAAGTAGTGCGGCGACACGGCCGCCAGCGTCGTAAGATCGGGACGCGATCCCACCAGTTCGCCGTTCACATAGATGCCCATGAACCCCGTCGCCGGGTCCAGCACATTCACCACATGCAGGTCCTTCCGCTCGCTCAGGTTCCCTTTGATCGCCACCACCTCGTCCTTGCCGGCCTCCGGCACTGTGATCCGCAACCGCCAGTCGCCCGTGCCTGTGTGGTCCACGCAGAAATAGATGGAATTGATGCCGGTAATTCCGGAGATCTCACCGGCATCGAACACGCGCGCATACTTCCCGTTCTGCCCCGTGCTGATCCAGAACTCGATCGTCGCGGCCTTATAGCCCGTAAGCAGGCCGCCCGGCAGATCGACGTAGGTGCCCGCGCTGCCGTCGAGGACCAGTTTGCCGGCCTTCACCACGGCCGCCCCTTGCAGTTTTCCGGCGGCATTTCCGATGGAATCGCTGGCGTCGCCCGAAAAAGAATACCGGTGCTTCAGGTGGGCGCTGGCCGACGCCGTCTGGGCTGCCTGCGCTCTCGCGTTCACCGCGGTCGTAGCGGTTAACCAAAGCAAGGCGATTGCCGTAACCAACCCCGTCCGAAGCCATGCAGACTCGGGACCCGCGCGCAACCAGAATCTTCTCATCTGTCTCTCTCCGTTCATGACAACCTCATTGAGCCTGGAGGGTGACCCGTGGGCTCAAATGAGCTTCCCGGAAAGTGTAGACGAAGAAGCACGGATCAGACCTGCCAACAGGCATCGAGGCCCCTCCGAGTCCCAGCGATTGCTACGCTTGCTTCGATAACGCTCAGCCCGCGGGATCGCGCGTGAGGGGGATTCTGCTTCACCGCGCTTCTCGCGCCACGAAATGCTTCAACGCCTGGATCGCGACTGACAACGGTGCAGTCTCCGGCTCGCTCATCAAAAGATGAACGTGCTCCGGCATTACGACATATCCGGTCACGTACCGTCCATACTTGATCCGCACCTTATCGAGATCGGCCTCATCTCCTCCGGCAGCGCCTCCACCATCCTGTCCCGCACTGCCGCCATCAGCTCTTCGCGCGTGGCAAAGTCCTTCGGCCATACCGGATCGAGGAACTCGACCCGCGCCACCCCCGGCGTGATCGCCATGCTGCCCTTGCGCATCATCTTCTCCGTCCCGGAGATGACGACGGGAACGATCGGCGCTCCCGTCTCCATCGCCAGGTAGAACGGCCCGCGCTTGAAGGTCTGTAGCCGCCCGTCCTTCGACCGGGTGCCTTCGGCAAAGATCAGCATATGCATCCCCCGCTGCAAGGACACCGCCGCCTTCTCCACGCTGGCCTTCGCGTCCTCGCGCCGGCTGCTGCGCTCTACCGGAACAAAGCCGCCCAGCCGCATACCGGTGCCCAGCAGCGGAATTCGCATCAGCTGCTTCTTCAGCATGGCCGCCGCCATACCGGGAATCGCTGGAAACAGTACCGGCGGGTCGAGGTTGGAGACGTGGTTCGGCAGGATGATCG
>DATCBR010000233.1:0-6522 GCA_036511765.1 Acidobacteriaceae bacterium
TCCACCTTGTCGGTCGAGATCTCAAACAGCGGCTCGTCGCGCTCCACCTTGTCGCCCACCTTCTTCAGCCACTTGGTCAGCGTTCCCTCGGTGATCGATTCGCCCATCTGCGGCATCACTACGTCAGTCGCCATCGCAAAACCTTCCTGTCTCTCTGGGGCGCAAATGGGCGCACTGGAAAGTGCGCCCGCGCACGCTCATCGCCATTGGATTATAGAGCTTCGCGCCGGATGCCCGCCTTCGGCCACAGCTGCTGCCGCGCGATTATCGTGGCGAAATGTCGCTCCCGTCAGAGCACCGGTTCTTTCGCAAACAACCCCTGCCTCTGACTCTTCGCAGGCTGAAGTAGTTGCTCCAGCGATTCGCTCCACAGCATCTGCCGTGCGAAGATTCGCCCGAAGCTGCGAGCGGCGGAATCCATCGCGGTCTCCATCGTCACGCCGGCATCTGTAGCAGCCTCAAGTTCCAGACTGGTCACACCGCGGTCTGTGATGCCGCAGGGAACGATCCACTCAAACTCGCGGAGGTCGGTCGTTACGTTCAGCGCAAAGCCATGCGAGGTCACGCCCTGCGAGACATGCACGCCGATCGCCGCTAGCTTCTTCTCGCGAATGGAGTCAGATTCATTCCCGCCCCCGAACGTCCACACACCAGTGCACTTTGGGATGCGCTTGGCCATCACGCCAAAATCGGCGCAGACTCGAATCAGCGCCTCCTCCATCATGCGCACGAAGTCCACCGGCCCAAGATGCGGCCCGCGCTTGCCGGGCCATTCGCCCCGCAGGTCAAAGATGGGATAGCCGACCAACTGTCCCGGTCCGTGATAGGTCACGTCGCCGCCGCGGTTGATCTCATGCAGTTCGACGCCGCGCGCGGCGAGCCACTCATCGCTGGCCAGCACGTTCGCGCGCGAAGAATTTCGTCCCAGAGTTATCACCGGCGGATGCTCCAGCAGCAGCAGCGTGTCGCCGATTGCGCCCTGCTTCCGCGCTGCAACCACGCGCGCCTGGATCTCCAGGCCCTCCGCGTATCCCACGCGCCCGAGACGGAGCAAATGGATGAACATCACGCCTTCGCGAGAGGGTTGCGCCATCTCAACCCCGGAAAGCGAGCGAACCCGCGATCATTGGTTTGTAGTTCGCCGCCATACTCGATCGTTAGTGCAGCAATCTCTGCATCCGTGACCAATCGGCCGGGTGCGTGTCCATCGAGCAGCATCCGCCTGAAAATCGGCCAGTGGCGTTCCCCGCCAATCATTAGTCTGACGTGAGGAAGTGCCAACCACTCGTCGACAAATCCCGCCGCTTCCTCGATCGAATATGGAGTATGCAGCGCACCTCGCTGCGTCGAAATGCGGAGAAACGCGGAAACGCAGGTTAGCGGAATCCCGACGGGTTCGACTCCCGAGAGAGCCCCTTCCAAAAATGTTCGTGCTGCCTGATATCGGGGCGAATCGACATCATAGGCGTATAGCAGAATGTTCGCGTCGATCACAATCATCGATAGCCGGAACCTTCCAGCATTTCGAGTAATTCCGAGACGCTGCCCGATGTCCACTCTTTGGGCAACCCGATCGCTCGCGCTTTTACACGGAAGGGCTTCCGCTTCACGGGCACGGCAGCATGCTGGAGCCCCGACCGCAGGAGTGTATTTACCGTCGTTTTCAGCGGTTGCCCGGTGCGCCGCATCTCCTTCTCGAGAAGGCTGGCGACATCGTCGTCAATGGTAAGCGTGGTGCGCACATCATGATGCTTTCACTTAAGACATCATGATGTCAAGGCTAAACGTTGACGGCGAGGCCTTCGACGCTGGAGAAGCCGTCCAGCAACGCTTCGGCGACGGTGGGGTGCGCGTGGATCGTGAACATCATGTGCTCGACGGTGGCTTCGAGTTCGAGGGCGATGACGGCCTCGGCGATGATCTCGGTCGCATACGGCCCGATGATGTGCACGCCCAGCACCTCGCCGTACTTCGCGTCCGCGACGACCTTCACGAAGCCGTCGTGCGCGTCGAGGATGGTGGCCTTGGAGTTGCCGACGAAGGGGAACTTGCCGACCTTCACCTGGTAGCCCTTCTCCTTCGCCTGCGCTTCGGTCAGGCCGACGCTGGCGATCTGCGGATCGGTATACGTGCAACCCGGAATGCGCGTGCGGTTCACCGGCTTGGCGTATTTTCCGGCCATGCGCGCTGCAACGACCAGCCCGGCCATCGATCCGACGTGCGCGAGTTGCGGTAGGCCGCCGACGATGTCGCCGATGGCGTAGACGCCGGGCTCGGTGGTTTCCATCCACTCATTGGTCATGACAAAGCCGCGGTCGGGCGTGATCTTGGTCTTGTCGAGACCGATGTCCGCGGTGCGCGGCGAGCGGCCCACGGCGACCAGCACCTTCTCCGCCTGTTTGGACTGCGCCTTGCCGTTCGCATCCGTCCAGCTCACCAAGACGCCCTGCTTGTTCTTCTCGACCTTGGTGTCCTTGATGGACAGATTGACGTCGATACCGCGCTTCTTGAACTGCCGCAGAAGTTCTTTGGAGATTTCTTCGTCCTCGACCGGCACCACGCGTGGCAGCATTTCCAGGATGGTAACCTCGGCGCCGAAGCTCTTGAAGATCGATGCAAACTCCACACCCACCGCGCCCGATCCGATGACGACCAGCGACTTGGGCATCTCGGCGATCTTGAGGATCTCGTAGTTCGTCAGGATGGCTTCGTCGGCCTTCAGCCCCGGCAGCATGCGCGCGTCGGACCCGGTGGCGAGGACGACCTTCTTCGCCTTGACCGTCTCCGTCTTGCCGTCGGCGAGCTTGACGTCGATGCTGTGGACGCCGTCCTTCGCCGAGCCGGTCAGCCTGCCGAAGCCCTTGAAGGTGGTGATCTTGTTCTTCTTCATCAGGAAGTCGAGGCCCTTGGTATGGCGACTGATGACGTCGTCCTTGCGCGCGAGGACATTCTTCCAGACGAGCTTGGGGTCGGTGACCTCGATGCCGAAGCGGTCCGCGTGCTTCAGGTGGTCCCATATCTCGGCGGTGAAGAGCATCGCCTTGGTGGGGATGCAGCCCCAGAGCAGGCAGGTGCCGCCGAGGCGGTCGTTCGCGTCGATAAGCGCGACCTGGAGGCCAAGCTGCGCGGAGCGGATGGCGCATGTGTACCCGGCAGGCCCGCCGCCCACCACGACTGCATCAAAGATCGTCTCTGCCAAGTGAAGCTCCTTGCTGAGGTGAAGAATTTCGCGTCAGCTCCATTTTACGCGGGTGGCAAGGGGCAACACTGCACAGCGAAGACATTGATAGGGCGCCAATGACCGGCTGGTCTGCGATAAACTCGGCTACGCCGGACCGTCAACTAAATCGCACGCATGACAGAGCAAGACCCAATCTCGCTTTCGGCAGAGACGCAGATCGATCCTGATCCATCGCCTCCGGCTGGCTCGGAAGCGCCGCCCAACCCTGATCACCCTGAGATCGTTGTTGTGCAACCCGCTGAAATCCCTGTTGAGGAACCCGCCCCTATGATCGACATCCATCCGCCGGCCCACGGCGCCATCACCCGCCGGGATTTCTTCATTCATCTCTTCACAGTCATCCTTGGCATTTTGATCGCCATCGGGCTCGAACAGACGGTCGAGTATCTCCACCAGGCCCATGAGCGCCGGACGCTCATTGAAAACTTCCGCCAGGAGTGCGCCGCCAATCTCAGGGTGTTCGACACTGATCTCGATTTGGCTCGCCGCGATATCGACTGGGACCGCTCCTCGCTTGCGGCTCTGCGCAACGCCAAGCCGCAGGGCGGTTACGTGACGGTCGCACTGCTGCCAGCTCCCAAAGGCGGTATGCACGCGCCCTCCCGAGCGGTTTGGTCGGTCGCAAAATCCAGCGGCAAGGTCGAGCTTCTGCCGGAGAACCTCGCCGAGGTCTTCGATCGGGTCGATAACGAGGCGGGGCACGCCTACGATCTGGTCCAGCCGAGCGTCACCGCTCAGAAGCGCCTGCTGAGCTTCCGCGACCGGGTCGGCTCTGCTCTGGACACGGGCGAGACCATTCGCCTCACACTTGCTCAACGCGACGATGCGGCCGGCATCTTCGATAGCCTGCTGGTGGAGGACCTGCAGTACCAGACATGGCTCGCCGTCTGGAAAGGAGCTTCGCAGAGCGTGCTTGATGGCGTCCAGACCCGCGACGCAATGAACGGTCACATCATACCGCCTTGGACCGCGAAGCAATAGGAAACGCCGGCTTGTGCCCGGAGGACCTGATGACACCGCAAGACCCTGTCCCGCACGTGGCTGAAGCGCAGATCGATGCCGGTCCGTTCCCAGACGCCGGCTCGGATCCTCAGCTCGCTGCTGATCTGCCTGAGACCTCGCCTAACGAAGCCGCTGTAATTACCCCAGAGGATGCTGCCCCTATGATCGACATCCATCCGCCCCACCACGGCTCCATCACGCGCCGGGACTTCTTCGTTCACCTCTTCACCGTCGTACTTGGCATCCTCATCGCCATCGGTCTTGAGCAATCGGTGGAGTACATCCACCACCGCCAGCTTGCGACCGAAGCTGCGGGTGCGCTTCTTAAAGAGCGCAGCTTCGACGAAACGGCCAACGACTTCAATATATTCGCAATCGGCCGCCATGAGCACGACCTGCAGCACGATCTCGCCGTCCTGGATGCGTTGCGTGCGCATCGAACCGTGCCGCCCGGCCCTTTCATCGTTCAGCGCAAGACCTCGATTTATGCCAAGGAACAATGGCAAAGGATCCACCAGTCAGGCACCATCAATTACATGACCGGAAACCTTGGAGCGTCCGGGTTTAGATACGGCGTGCAGGACTACTTCTCGGACCTTTTGGGCCGAAGCAATGAAGACCTCGCCCGCGCCGCCTCGGTCCTCCGTTCCTCCAGCGATCCGCCCAACCGCAGCTTCGAACAAAACATGGCCTTCGCCGATTTCTTCCGGCGTCTCGAAGACGCGCACGAGAGTCTTCCCCAGCAGCAGATCGACGCAGCCTGGGCTACCGAAGCCGAGCACGGCAACGTCGCCGCGCTCTCCCCGGCTCAGATCGACTCTCTCGAGCGGGCCATCCAGATCGCTCTTGCAGACGATGACGCCATGCTCACTGACTGTTTCACCATTAAGCGCAACCTCATCCGGAACCCGGTGCATTAAGTCCGCGCAGGACCTGGACCGCTTTTCCTAACGGTCACTCACCTGTTGTTCAAAATCTCGCCACCGCAAGCTGCTCACAATCCTGCCGCTTAGCGTGTTTCCCGCGATTGTGGTGCCGCTCTCTCGCAGCAGGTGCGGATTGCTCTGTGAAGAAAGATGAAATTGTGGGACGGAGTTGGGGGAGGGGCACGGGTCTTGCGGCTTGTCCGGGTTTGCACAGGAGGGTTTTCTAAAGCGCGGCAGAGGGTCAAGTGGCGTCGGTGCAATATCGCCAGCCCGTCTTCCACATTTCCCATGCCCTCTATTACTGCTACTAGTAATTCTCTTTCTTTTAATCCATTAGTCTTTAGAAGCAGTCGCGGCGAGGATGCTTGAGCGGCATGGAGCGAAAGACAAATGCGGGGGTTCCTCGACTCCGGCGCTTTGGCGCCTATGCTCGGAATGACGGCGAGAGGGAGTGCGCTTGAGTTCCTACTGCAGCATGAACCGGAAGATAATTCCGGCCTTTCCACAAGAAAGCTGTCGCCTTCACAGGCTGCAACTCAATAGAATCATGTGGATTGGTGCTGGGCCCAAGCGGATTGCACCGCTTTCGGTGTAAAGTTCTCCCCAGCATCCCTTTGCGAGTTGCCGTACCCGGAGACACCCCATGCCCACTGCCGTCAAGGATGCAGCTGCCCGTAGTTCAGCAACGCCCCAGGAGACCGAGATGACGACCCCCGCCGCACCGACCGGAAATCTTGAGATCAGCGTCTCCCGAGCCGAGCTGCTGCGCGAGCTGACAGCCGCGCAGTCGGTGGTTGAACGCAAGACCACCATCCCAATCCTGTCGAATTTTCTCTTTGAAGCTGACGGCGACTCCCTCACGATCACAGCGACGGACCTTGACCAGTCAATCCGCACCTCGTGCGCCGCCAAAGTGAAGAAGACCGGCGCCTGCACCATCCCCGCGCGCAAGCTGTACGACTACATCAAGCTGCTGCCTGAGGGCGACATCTCTATCAAGCTGATGGACAACCACTGGGTACAGATCCGCGCCGGTCGCTCCAACACCAAGATGGTGGGCATGGCGCGGGCGAACTTCCCCATGGTGGCGGAGTTCCCCACGACCGGTTCGACTAAGCTTTCGGTTGCCTCGCTGAAGAACCTGATCGCGAAGACCATCTTTGCCATCTCCAGCGAGGAGTCCCGCTACACGCTGAACGGCGCGCTGCTGGTGCTCAAGGCGGAGTCCATGGCCATGGTCGCAACCGACGGCCACCGCCTGGCGCACATTGAGAAGCTGGGCGAGTCGCTCGATGGCATTACGGGCGAGAAGAAGACGCTCATCCCGCGCAAGGCCCTCGGAGAGCTGCTCTC
>DATCBR010000234.1:0-7903 GCA_036511765.1 Acidobacteriaceae bacterium
AAGCCGGTCCATGATCGCTCCAGCCGCATCTGTGGAGCGGTCGTCCACCGCGATGACGCGTAGATTTGCGTAGTCCTGGCCCAACAGAGACCCGAGGCACTCCGCAATATCTCCTTCTTCGTTCCGCGCCGGGACGATCACCACGATGGCCGGCGACATATCTGGCGTCCGGTCATATTCCGGCATGGCCAGGTCTGGCACCTTGCGGAATCCAAACGCAGCCTCCACGAACTTGTAGAGCCATGCACCCGCAACCAGCCATGCAGCCGACACGAGAATATACGTCATGTGGCCTGCTTTGCCTCGGCCCAGAGTGCTTCCAATTCGTCCGGCGTTCGCTTGGTGAGGGCGTCGTAGCCTCCGGCGTTCGCTTCCATGTGGCGGAAGCGCGCGCGGAATTTAGCGTTGGCGACCCGCAAAGCGGACTCAGAATCGATCTTCAGGTGTCGCGCGAGGTTAATCGCGGTAAACATCAGATCTCCAAACTCTTCTTCTATGCGAGTTGTGTCGGAGGCATGGCTGGGTTCGAGTTCCGCGCGCAATTCGGCGATCTCCTCATCCAGCTTCGCGAACAGGCCCTGGGCATCGGGCCAGTCAAAGCCGACCTTGGCCGCGCGAGAGCCCAGCTTGGCCGCCTCGAGCGTTGCGGGCATGGTGCGCGGAATGTCGTCGAGGCCGGAGGCAAAGTCCTTTGCGCGGGTCTCATTCAGGTTTTCTGGCGCCTCCTGCTCTCTCGCCTCGGCAATGCGCTTCTCTTCGCGCTTGATCTGCTCCCAGTTGCGCAGAACGGCATTCGCATCGGCTGCTTCAAACAGCTCACCGGCATTCGCGCCCATTGTCGGCGGAAAGACGTGCGGGTGCCGCCGGATGAGCTTCGCATTCAGATTGTCCGCCACGTCCGCAATATCGAAGTACCCCTCATCGGCGGCCATCTGTGCGTAGAAGAGCACCTGCAGCAGCAGGTCGCCGAGTTCGTCCTTCAGGTCCGGCCAAGCCCGGCGCTCGATCGCGTCGAAGACCTCGTAGGTCTCCTCCAGCGTGTAGCGCTTGATGGTGTCAAAGGTCTGCTCGCGGTCCCAAGGACAGCCGTCGGGGCCGCGCAGCCGCGCCATGATGGCGACAGCTTCGGCCAGCGGAGCCGATGCTCTCTGCGACAGATCCGCAGGCGACGCCACGTCGACAGCTTCCCCGCCTGCGTCGCCTTGCGTTGAACCGGTAGCCCTCGGCATAGGTCTACTGTACCGTGACGTCCGCAGCAAGGACGTTTTGAACTCCCGCATTAAAGTGTGACGCGCCCAGCATGGCCGGGCGCGTCGATACTCCAGCAAAACGGGTGCCTTAGCCCAAGGATCACGCGCCGCCCGCAGGAGCAGGTGCAGCCGAAGACGGCGAGGATTGCGCCATGTTCGACATCAGCTTGATCTCCACGCGGCGGTTCTCCGCGCGGCCTTCGCGAGTGTGGTTGTCGGCAACAGGATTGTCTTTGCCGATACCGATCTCATAGAAGCGGTGCGGCGCAATGTGGTACTTGGTCGCCAGATAGTTCACCACCGCATCCGCACGACGCTGGCTCAGCTGGTAGTTGTACTGCGCGTCGCCGACTGAATCCGTGCCGCCGGTCAGCGCAAGAATGTAGCCGCGAGCTGCCTGCAGCCCCGGAGCGATCTGGTCGAGCTGCTCCTTGTCCGCAGCGGTCAGCGTGCTCTTATCGAAGCCAAAGGTCACGCTTACATCGGAGAGCGTTTTGTAGTTGTCGAGGTTCGCCACGACGCCCTCCAGTGAGCTGACGTGATTGACCGCCTCTTCGGCAGTCTGATTCGCCTGCATCGCGGACTGGCCCGCGGCCTGCGCGTGCTGGTCAGCCTGACCTGCGGCGGACTGCGCCTTGGCGATGCCGGACTGAGCGCGCTGGTCGGTGTCTTGAATGTTGCGGTGATCGGCCGCGGTCTTCGCGTCGAGCTCGTTGGTCTGCTGAATCAGAGGACCGGTCTGCGACTTGACATAATTCTTCGTCGAGCAACCGCTGGTCAGCGCCAGCGCGAGCGCACTGGCAACAAATGCCGCGCTGACGGCCTTACCGGAAAGGGTTGGGATGTTTTGCGTTCTGGTGAAATCGAGGGTCATTGTCGGCACTCTCCTGTGCAAAGCGCTGTTGGCCCTGGGCTTTGACTAGGCTTGTAAGAGCAATCTCCGTGCCAATTCGGCGCATCATTCAAGTCGCTGATTACAGGCCGGTTGAAACCGCGCAGCGAATGCCTCTGCAACTTTCGGGGGACTGCTGCCGGTAAGTTTTGCCGGCGGTGTGCGTCAAAGTTTCGCTGACCATCCTACCTGGCAGCGCAGGTTTGCAGCCCAAAGAACATACCGTCGCAGACGATAAACTTGGAGCCAGCACGCCCCCCACACGTTGCCCACTGATGGATCTCCACGCGAAAATCCGTACCCTGCCCACCTCACCCGGCTGTTACCTCTACAAGAATGCCGAGGGCGAGGTGATCTACGTCGGCAAGGCGAAGAACCTGCGCGCGCGGGTGCGTTCGTATTTCCTCGATGCCTCGCAAGCGAATGCGAAGACCGGCACTCTGATGCGCGAGGCGGTCGACGTGGAGTACATCACCGTCGCCAATGAGCATGAGGCGCTGGCGCTTGAGAACAACCTGATCAAGCAGCGCAAGCCGCGATTCAATATTCTCCTGCGCGACGACAAGACGTATCCCTACATCAAGCTGACGCTGACCGATCGCTACCCCAAGGTCTTCGTCACGCGCCGGCTGCGCAAGGACGGCAGCGCCTACTTCGGCCCATACTTTCCCGGCAATCTCGCGCATCGGCTGGTCGATTTGATCCATCGCAGCTTCCTGGTCCCCAGTTGCAAGGTGGACCTCTCGCGCTACCATCCGCGCGCGTGCCTGCAGTACTACATCAAGCGCTGCCTAGGGCCTTGCGTGGAAGGCCTGACCACACCCGAGACTTACGCGCAGACCATCCATGATGTTCAGCTTTTTCTCTCCGGCAAGCCGGGCGAGCTGGAGACGCGGCTGACAACGCGCATGGCCGAGGCTGCCGCCGCAGAGCAGTTTGAGCTTGCAGCAAAACTCCGTGACCAGATCATCACGGTGCACCAGATGCTCGACAAGCAGCGCATCGCTACGACAGACAACGAAGATGCTGACGTCTTCGGCTATCACTATGAGAACGGAATGCTGGCGGTGAACCTCTTCCACATGCGTGGGGGCAAGATCGTCGACCGGCGCGACTTTTTCTGGGAAGACCTTGCGGGGTTGGTGTTGGACGGGCCTTCTGGCGCGGATGCGGAAGAACATATCGCATTGGAAGCGGAGCCATCGCTCGAACCCAATCCCGCGCATTCCGCACCCGAGATCGTGGCGGATTCGCCGGTCTCTGAAGAGCGTTCGACCCTCAGCGATCCGGCTGCGTCAACGATGAACGGAGAGCGAACAACGGAGAACCTATTTTCCGCCGCCGCGTTCTTCTCTTCCCTGCTCACGCAGCTCTATCTCGATGCCGGCTACGTTCCGCGCACGGTCTTTCTTCCTGTCGATTTCCCTGACCGCGCAGTGCTCGCCGATCTGCTTGCCCAGCGCTGCGGCCGCCGTGTGGAGATACTTGTGCCGCAGCGCGGCGAAAAGCGCTCGCTCGTCGACCTCGTCTGCCTGAACGCCAAGCAGTCCTACGACCAGCGCTTCCGCGTACTACAGCCGGCGATGAAGGCCATCCAGGAGACGCTGGCCGACATCCTCACGCTCGACGAGTTGCCTCGGCGTATCGAGTGTTTCGACATCTCGCATATCCAGGGCGCGGAGACGGTCGCATCGATGGTCGTCTGGGAAGACGGTGCGATGAAGAAGTCCGACTACCGCAAGTTCCAGGTGCGCTCGGTCACCGGCGTCAATGACTTCGCCTCCATGCGCGAGGTGGTCGGCCGGCGCTACAAGCGGTTGCTTGCAGACATCCAAAATCAAGCCAAGGCAAAGATGCCATCGCTGATCCTGATCGATGGCGGCCTGGGGCAGTTGCACGCTGCCGCCGAGGCCCTCGCCGAGATCGGCATCCAGCCTGGGACACCGGAGCAGCCCGCGCTCGCCTCCATCGCAAAGCGCGAAGAGATTCTTTACGTCTACGGGCAGGAGTCCGAGCCGGTCGTCCTGGACCGCCGTTCGCCAGTGCTGCACCTCGTCCAGAAGGTGCGCGATGAGTCGCATCGCTTCGCCGTCACCTATCACCGCAAGCGGCGCGAGATGCGCGACCGCACCTCAGAGATCGATGCCATCCCCGGCGTTGGCCCGCGCACCCGCCAGCGGCTGCTGGAACACTTCGGCAGCGTGCGCGGCATCCGTCAGGCCAGTGCGGATGCCTTGACAGCAGTCGTCAGCGCGGTGGTCGCGGAGAAGATCCGTGCGCACTTTGCTAAGGCTGAGGCAGCGGAGTCTCCACTGCAGGTCATCAACTAGCTTTCAGCACTACAAATCACTGCGCAGGCGTTGCAGGCATCCCCGCGGTTGAAGGCGGCACGGGTGTCACAGGCGTTAATGTGAATTTCTGCGGCGACTGCACAATGATTTTGCCGGGCACAAAGAAATTGTTTCGCGGCCCAACTTGCCGGCTGAGGTTGTGCGCGCTGTCGCTCATGTGGGTCAGATCATTCAGCGAAATCGTGCCGGCCATATGAATAAAGGTAAGTTGCTGCGGCTCGGCAGTGAGAACGACCATCTCGTTGGTCTGGTCGCTGTCGGTCTTGGTGCAGATGTAACTGAGCTTCTCCTGGTCCTTCTCCTTCTCGCGCGAGACGATGGGGCAGGTCCAGCTGCCGTCCTGCAGCTTCTTGGCGTAAGTCTCAACGTCCTCCATGCGAAACATTCCCGGCTTGTCGTAAGCGTAGGTATGGACGACCATCAGCTTCATCTTCTTGGTCATGTGGCCGTCCTGCCCATAGGTGCGGCCCACCATACCCATGGTGGAGGGGTTTAGGTTGATCTCCGTCACCTTGGAGGCGCCCTGAGCGAACTTCTCCGTGCCGGCCAGCAGGTCGTCTTTCACCGTGGCGCCCACCTGCAGGTTCAGTCCAGGCACGGAAACCATCATGTTGCCGGGAGCGTCCTGCGCCAACGCGCCCATGCTCCCCGCCATCATTGCCGCCACCACCAGATACATCGAAGTATTCTTCATCGCTCTCTCCTTCTTCCTACTCCCTCATTCGCTTCGTCTCGATTCTGTCAGCTTAAAGCTCGTCAGCTTACAGCTCGAGACTCTGTTCCTAATCTCCGACAGGCACCCCAGCCTGCCGCATCTGTGCCCGCACATTGGCCAATGTTTCTCCGGTGATCTGCAGGGCAAGCTCGAGTTGCTGCTGCGCCTGGGCAGCCTCTTCGGCTCGCTGCTGGCGAACGTGCTGCCGATGAATGCCTACTGCCGCGACCATCAGGGCCGCGGCAACTGCTCCGCCAACCCAGACCTGCACGCGGCGCGGCATCTGAAGCACTTTCGCCTTCCGCGGCTCCGCCTCTGTTGCCTTGGCCAGCACGCGCTCTGCGAAGCCCTCCGGCGCCTCCACCTGCCGCAGCGCGAGCGTCAGCTCTGCTTCAAACCGGGCGCGCTCAAACTCCGCGTTCTCAGAGTCAGCATTCTCAAACTTCTCTGGCTCGAATTCGTTCCTCTCGTTTTCGGATTCAAATTGGCTCACGGACATACTCCTTCATAGTGACGGCTGCCTTCCGCCGCAGCAGCTTCAAAGCGCGTTGCAGATGGCTCTTCACCGTAGCCACCGGCTGGCCCAGCATTGCGGCAATCTCTTCCGGCAGCATCTCTTCCTGGTAACGCAACACAACGGCAATCCTCAGCGCCTCCGGCAGCCCGCGCAACAACTCGTCCAAACGCGCGGCTATCGCATAGCTCCCTGATGCCGCGCCATCCCTTACCGACTGCTCTTCGCTCCACTCCTCTGCGCCGGACTCCGGCCGGACTGCCCTGCGGCGCAACGCATCGGTAGCGCGGTGCACCGCTACCCTGCGCAGCCAGTAGCGGATGTGGTCTTCGCCGGCCAGCTTCTCCACGTTCCGATGCAGCGAGACAAACACGTCTTGCGCCACCTCCTCGGAGGTGGGGTAATCGCCCGTGACTCTCAGGGCAATCGAGAAGACCATGCGCTGATGGGCCTCGACCAGCTTGCGGAACTCGCCCTCGACGATTGCCATAACGCTCTCATCCTGCCTATACGCGACGCGAAGGGCAAGAGGATGCAGATTTGTTTGCGATGCCGAATATACTCAGCACCATGAATCTCAAAGGCTTGCCTACCGGCATGACGGAGTGGTCACAGATTCCCGAGTTCGTGCATCCCGGCGCCTCAGGCACGGCCTCGATCCGCACACAACAATTTGGGGACATACAGATTCGCCATGTCGTCTACAGCCAAAATTACGTGTCAGATCATTGGTGTTCCAAGGGCCACATCGTCTTCCTCATCGCGGGGCAATTGGTAATCGAACATCAGAATGGCGCTACATCAACGTTGTCGACAGGCACAAGTTACCTGATGGCGGATAACGATGGGTCGCCACACAGAGGTGTCTCTAAAAATGGGGCGACCGTATTTATTGTGGATTGAGGTCGAGCGGATTCGAATGCTGCTTACGCCGTCCGCGCCTGCAACAGATCTCCGGCGCGCGCTGCCGCCTCGGCCAGCACCTTGTGGTGGATGGTGAACAGCGCCAGCTCCAGGCGGTCGGAGACTCCGGTCTTGTCGTAGATCGACCGCAGGTAGTTCTTAATCACCTGCTCCTTGGTCTTCAGTTGCAGCGCAATCTGCTTGTTTTTGCAACCCTGCACGATCAGCGCGACGATCTGCATCTCCTTCGGCGTCAACCGGTCGCGCACGCGCGCGCCGACCGTGTCCTGCGCGGCGATGGAGGTGACGTTGGACTTCGCCAGGCAGCGCTGTCCCGCTGCTACCCGGCGTATGCAATCGATCAGCTCCGCGCCGGTCACACTGCGGAAGAGTACGCCGTCCACGTTGGCCGCGAGCTTGTCCGCGATCTCTGCGCCGTTCTCGGCGACCAGGATAACGCGCGTGTCCGCAGCCTGCGCCTGAGCAGCCAGCGCGTGCAGGTCAACGCCCATGGTGGTCGAGACCACGAGGAACGCGCCGCGATGGGTCTCCACGGCGCTCGCCAGCCGCGTCTGTTCATCGCACTGCGCCACGATGCGCATGTCTTCGCCCAGCGCCAGCACGCGCGCAGCGCCGGCGCGAAAGATCGCCTGATTGTCGGCCAGGATGATTCGCTTCATCTGTCTCTTCAGTCCCCTTCGACCGCAATTCCACGGTCTCAATGCTTCCATCGGCGAATTTCCCACCAGCGAGAGGGCCGCCTGCAATTCCTTCTCAATAAAAACACGCGCATCAGAACCGATTCCGGGACCGCAGGTCCCTCCTCTCCAAGATTAATCCTCGTCGCGTCACCGCGAAATATGTTCTTCTTGCACCTTTTAGGGGATGCAAAGGTTGCTGGGACAACGCTTCGCCGAACGCGTGATTGACAGAATTCGCTAAAGTAACTACAGAGCCCTTATGCCGAAGCCCATTCTTCTCGCCATCGACGACGACACCAGCGTGCTGGAGGCCGTGGTGCAGGACTTGCGCCGCCATTACGGCCAGGACTACCGCATCCTGCGCGCTGCATCCGGCCAGACGGCGCTGGACATCTGCCGCCAGCTCATCGAACGCAAAGAGACGGTCGCGCTCTTCCTCTCCGACCAGCGCATGCCCGTCATGACCGGCGTCGACTTCCTGGAACAGGCGATGCCGCTCTATCCCGAGGCCAAGCGCGTGCTGCTGACGGCCTATGCGGACACCGAGGCGGCAATCCGCGCCATCAACTCCGCCAAG
>DATCBR010000235.1:0-6064 GCA_036511765.1 Acidobacteriaceae bacterium
CGGTGGCGTCCCAGTGCGCGTCAAACGCGCCGGCGGGAACGACGACATCGGTGCTGAGGCCCATCTTCTCCGCCCACTCCGGGGAGAGATGGCCGGCGATCTTGTCCGATGTTTCGTAGCGTCCGGCGGCGATCTTCTCGCGCACGCCGGCGAGCAGAGGATCGACAGATACCAAAAACTCTTCCGGCGGCAATCCGCCCCACTTCGGGTTCCACATCCACTTGTGGCCCATGGCGCACACGGAGCGCGGAATCTGGTTGGGGTCGGTGACGCCGCAGAGCGTTGCAGCGACCATGTCGCAGTGCTCCAGCGCGGTGACGAACTTCGGGCGCAGGGCCGGATTGTGGCGCAGCCAGTGCAGCAGCTTCGACCAGCCCCATTCGGACGAGTAGACACCGCCGCACCAGTCGATTCCCTCGAAGCCGGTGCCTCCGTGAAAAGCGTGAGCGGCGCGGGTGATCTCGATGGCCTCGCCGGCGGCACGGTGGTCGCACCAGAGGTAGTACTCGCCCAGCGGCTCCAGGTTCGCGCCGACGGGAATGACGCTCGATCCAGTGGTGTCGAGCGCGATGGCCTTGATCTGCTTGCCGTCGATGCCCGCGACGCGGATGGCCTCGCGCGTGGCCTTTACCAGCGCGTCCATCTGGTCGTAGTGGCTCTGCGTCTTCAGGTGGGGATCGGTGGGGGAGCTGTGCAGCGGGTATTCGGCGGCGGCGGAGCCGAGCTTGCCGCGCTTGCTGTCAAAGATGGAGATGCGCACGCTCAGCGTGCCGAAGTCTGCCCCTGCGACGATGCTCACTGTTCTACTGCTCCTTTGTAGCGCTGCTGCGCTGGAGGGAACTGCCAGAGAATTCTACCGGAAGCGTTTTCCGGTTTCGTACCCCTCCCCCCCCTTATACCTATCTACCTTCGATCCAAAGAGTTGCAGCAAATTGGCTGCACCTTATACAAAACAAAGCCGCTTATGTCTATCCAATTGATTTTTCGTAGCGCTGGAAACGCTTTCGCTGCGGCGGAAAGGCTGCCCGCTCACATTTCCGTTACTCTTGCCCCCTTCTTCCATTCTAGTGGATCGGGGCCGGGAGTTTTGGCGTGGAAGTGGACTGGATGGACAGAGTTAGAAGGAAAAACTTGACAGGGTTCGAGGTACAAGGGTCGAGGAATTAGCTGCGGGGACCACTACCAGATGCGGCGGATGCCGAAGGCATCGAGCTTCGCGTCGATACTGATGATGGGTATATCGAGATCGAGGGCCTGGGCCGCGATGATGCGGTCGAAGGGATCGCCGTGCGCGGCTGCAAGGCGACCGGCGCGCAGGGCGGTTTCCGTGCCGATGGGAATCAATACGTAGCCTGCCTGACCGACGAGCTCCAAGAATCGCCGTTCAAACTCCGCGGCTGCCGGGAATTTTCCGAGACGGACTTTTGTTGCGATCTCCCAGGCCGAAGCTGCAGAGACAAGAATTTCATTCGCTGAATCAGCGATTGCTGCTGCAGCTTTCTGGCTGAGGGACGCGCGTGAGAGTGCGGCCCAAATGAGTGCGTTGGTATCGAGCAGGACCTTCACCCGCTCTCGCCATCCCAGCCAGGCGGCAAAGGCTCCCAGAACGAATCGGGAATGACGAAGCCAGGCGTTTCCATGACGCCGAGGCGCTTCTTCTTCGGGGCTGGCTCGATTGGCTCAAGGCGCGCGACGGGCTTCTTTTCGCGACCGGAGGTGATGATGATGGTCTGACCCTTCTGCGCCTTTTTGAGCAGCGCGGAGAGATGGGTCTTGGCCTCGAAGATGGTGACTTTGACGGTCATGGGATAAATCCTGCTAAGTTATCTTAGCTAAGATAGTCGAGGCCGGTCAACACGTGTTGGGAGCGACGGCCGCGGCGAGTTTCCAACAGGGCGGGTGCGGATTTGCACAGCGCTATTTTTGGCTTTTGTTCGCCTGTCGGTGCCGCAAAAATTGGGCACATATCGATTTCCTGAGTTCGTTGGCAACTAGCTTCTTTTCAATTGATTAGCCTTAAGGTGCTATCGTTTACGTACCGCGATTTCCGCGATTTCCGTGATTTCCTTCGTACTTGACAAGTTAGGTTCCGCTTCTGATGGCCTCATATCCGCACATAGTTGAAAGCCGGGGAAACCCGGAGGCAGCTCATGTCGAGAAGGTGATTCTCGGCGCAATGATGGTAGATCCTGTCGCAATCACCGATGCGACGATGTACCTCACTCCGGACGATTTCGTACTGGATTCACATCAGAGGGTTTACAAGGCGATTCTTCAACTGGTCGAGGCTGGCCATGCGGTGGACTATGTCACCGTGTCAGAGGCGCTGGCGAGAAGGCGCGAACTCGATTCTGTGGGCGGGCGCGAGTATCTTGCGGAACTGGGCGAGCGGCTTCCCCGGAAGCTGAGCATTGAAAGTTACGTCCAGATCGTTCGGGACAAGAGTTTGTTGAGACGGCTGATGACTGCCTGCGATTCGGGGATCGTCCAGGCCGCAGAGCATGCCGACGAAGCGTTGCAGATTCTGAACGACGTCAGCAATCGGCTGATGGAAATCTCCGACAGTGCGATTGTCAAAACCTTTTCCGACATTGCCGATATCACAAGGGATTCTTTCGGATCGATCGACCAGCTCTACCAGCAAGGCAAGGAAATCACAGGGGTCGCGACCCACTTTATTGAATTCGATCGAATGACGGCAGGGTTGCAAAATGGCGAGTTGATTATCATTGCGGCGCGGCCCAGCATGGGCAAGACGGCGTGGGCGATCAACATTGCGCAGAATGCGGCGATCAGAGATGGGAAAGTCGTTGCGGTGTTTTCGCTGGAAATGAGTAAAGAGAGCCTGCTGCGGCGTCTGCTGGCCAGCGAGGCGCAGGTGAACTCGCGCAAGATCCAGACGGGTTTTCTGCCGAAGGAAGACAAGGGCAAGCTGATGAGCGCGCTGGAGCGGCTGATGGAGTCGAAGATGTTTATCGACGATACGCCGGGGATTACCCTGGCGGAGATGCGCGCGAAGGCGAGAAGGCTGAAGCAGCAGGAGGGGCGGCTGGACCTGATCGTCATCGATTACCTGCAACTGATGACGGGCGTGAATGCGAGCGGCAAGCGGGGCTTTGAGAACCGCACGCAGGAGGTCAGCTCCATCTCGCGCGGGCTGAAGGGGCTGGCGAAGGAGATGAAGGTGCCGGTGGTGGCGCTGAGCCAGCTTTCGCGCGGCAGCGAGCAGAGGACAGGAGACAAGAAGCCGCTGCTGAGCGACCTGCGCGAGTCGGGCTCGATTGAGCAGGACGCGGACGTGGTGGCGTTTATCCATCGCGAGGAGTACTACAACCGCGACGATGAGGACCTGAAGGGCAAGGCGGAGATCATTATTGCGAAGCAGAGGAACGGGCCGACGGGGGTGGTGAACCTGCTGTATCTCTCGGACTACACGCTGTTCGCGAATCCGGCGGACGGTGATGGCGCGGGTGGGTACTAAGGTCGTGGCGGAGAACGCGCGGAGCTGGGTGGAGATCGACGAGAAGCGGTTGGCGGAGAACTACGCTGTGGTGCGGGAGGCCACGGGCGAAGATACCGATGTGCTGGCGGTCGTGAAGGCGAACGCGTATGGGCATGGGCTGGAGCGGTGTGCCGTGGCGCTGGCGAGTGCGGGTGTGCCGTGGCTGGGTGTGGCGGATGCGGCGGAGGGAGCCAGGGTGAGGCGTGCCCTGGAGGTTGCGGGCGTTGGGCGTGACGCTGTGGAGATTCTGTCAATGTGCGGCGTGACACACAATGAGGCGCGTGGGGTTGCGGAGCTTGGGCTGACGCCCGTGGTGTGGACGATGGAGCAGGTGGTCTGGCTGACGGAAGCGGCGCATGCATCTGGAGGCAAGATCTCGATGCGTGTGCATGTGGAGGTCGACACGGGGATGTCGCGGCAGGGGGTGCGGCCGGGCGCGGAGCTGAAGGAGTTGCTGAGTGCGATCGAGCGTGCGGGGCTGGCGCTGGATGGAGTGTGTACGCACTTCTCGTCGGCGGAGGTGGTGGGGTCGGAGCGGACGCAGGAACAGAAGCGGCGGTTTGAGGCGGCGGTGGCGCAGGTGAAGGAGATGGGCTTCAAGCCGCGGTGGGTGCACGCGGGGAGTTCGTCGAGCGTGGATGTGGGCGGGAATTCGACGTGGCTGGAGAGTATGGCGAAGAGCGTGGGCGCGCGGGCGATGGTGCGCGCGGGGATTGCGCTGTATGGATATTCGCTGCCGGCGATCAGCGAGGGAGCAAATTCAACGGGGCATAAGGAAGGCGCCGCTTCGCATATCCGCGCTAGGCTGAAGCCGGTGATGACCTGGAAGACGCACGTGCTGGATGTGCGCGAGGTGGCGGCGGGCGAGGCGATCGGCTACAACGCGACGTTCACCGCGAAGAGCGCGATGCGCGTGGCCGTGCTGCCGGTGGGCTATGCGGACGGGCTGCGGCGGGAGCTTTCGGGGACGAATGAGCGCGCAGGCGGATGGGTGATGCTGCGCGGCGCGGATGGCGCTATGCGGCGGGCGAACATTGTGGGGCGCGTGTCGATGAATCTGGCGACTGTGGATGTAACTGGGATTAAGAGCGTGAGCGTGGGGGATGAGGTGGTGCTGCTGGGCGATGGCACTACCGCGGACGACCACGCGCGGATCGCAGGAACGATTGCATATGAGATTCTGTGCGGGGCTCGTTCGTAGCATTATCACGGGCCAGACCTTCGACAGCCGCTGACTACAGGGATCCTTCGTCGCGCTGACGCGCTTCTCAGGATGACGGCGCGCGTCTCGAACACCGCGCCAACGCCGTCACTTCTGCCGGCCGAAGCGGTAGACGAGGCCGAGGTTGACGCCGAGGTTGTTCTGCAGCGAGCCGCCGAAGGTGGTGCCCATGTAGTTGGGCGCGATGCGGAAGGCGAGGTTGGGGTAGAGATTGAGGTCTACATTGGCCCCGACGGAGAACGCCGGCTTCGCGGTGGCGGAGGGCCAGAAGCCGAGGGTGGCGGAGGGGATGCCCTTGGTGTCGCCGTCGAACTTGCCGATGGCCGTGCCGCCCTCAGCGAAGGCGCTGACGGCATAGTGCTGGCCGAGGATGAAGCGGTAGGTGGGGCCGACCAGGAACGGGTACTCGGAGATCTGCGGGTTGCCGACCAGCGCGGCGTAGGGGGTGTAGTTGGGGAGCCTGGCGTTGCCATAGTAGCCGCGAATCTCGGCGGTGGCGCCGAGCTTCTCATTGAAGAAGTACGTGGTGTTGACGAAGAAGTTGACCTCGTTGTTCTTCAGCGTGTACTGGCCGGAACGGAAGCGGAGGTAGCCGCCGCCGCCCCCGACCTCAAAGCGATGGGTGTAGGTTTCCTTGATCTGGCGCTCGATGCGGGCGCGGCGGTTGGCGTTGGTCTCGCGATGGGTGTGGAACTGGGCGCTGGCTGTGGGCGCGGCGGCGAGAGCAAGGAGAAAAGCGAGGAGTGCCGTGAAGGCGTGGGCGCTGAGGGTGCGGCGGGACGGCGAACGAAACATCAACAAGGACTCCTCAAGCGTACTGGGCACATGGGCGCCGGTTGGATGCGGGCGCGCCTGATGCTTGGATATGGGTAAGGCTTGGTCCGTTAGCGGGCCAGACATTATTAGAACATTTTGCAGGCCTAAAAGACGAACTTGCAGATGAGATGACAAAGACAATGATGACCGCGGATCTACGCCGATTGGCGCGGATTTAAAGGATTGAGACGGCGTTGTCACCGATCCGCGCCGATCCGTGTGAATCCGTGGTTCGCACTTTCTTACTTCAGCGTATAGCTGATGGCGGTGACGAACTGGTAGGAGTTTTTGTTGTAGCCGAAGGCGGGGTCGTTGAGGAAGTTGTCGCTGGTGGTGAGGGTGAGCGAGAGGCGCTTGAAGACGGGCATGGCCAGCGCGACCGCGCCGTTGGCGGAGAAGGCGTGGAAGTTGTTCCAGGCGGGCAGGGCGGCGAAGGACTGTGTGAAGAGGAGTCTGCGCGGCAGGCTGCGGCGGTACTGCTCCGAGATGGTGGAGCCGATGATGTCGTGGTCGGGCGTGGCCGA
>DATCBR010000236.1:0-3818 GCA_036511765.1 Acidobacteriaceae bacterium
GCACAGGCAGTCAAGGCCCACTCGCATACAAAAACCAGCCGGCCGCAACCAACAACATACAACGAACAACGGACAACGCCGCACATGATCACCACGCCACTGCCGGAAGCTCTGACCTTCGATGATGTCCTCCTCGTGCCCGCCTACTCCGAGGTCGTTCCCGCCCAGGTCAGCACGCAGACCCAACTCACACGCAACATCACGCTCAACACGCCGCTGATGTCCGCCGCCATGGACACTGTCACCGAGTCGCGCCTCGCCATCGCCATGGCGCAGCAAGGCGGAATGGGCGTCGTCCATCGCAACCTCACCATTGAGCAGCAGGCCGGCGAGATCGACAAGGTCAAGCGCTCCGAGTCCGGCATGATCGTCGATCCTGTCACCATCTCGCCCGACCAACCCATCGCCGCCGCGCTCGATCTCATGCGCCGCTACAAGATCTCCGGCGTCCCCGTCACGCGCAACCACAAGCTCGTCGGCATCCTCACCAATCGCGACCTGCGCTTCGTCTCCCGCACCGACATCCCCATCGACGACGTGATGACCAAGAAGAACCTCATCACCGTCCCCGTCGGCACCACGCTCGAACAGGCCGAGGAGATCCTCCACCACCACCGTGTGGAAAAACTCCTCGTCGTCAACGACGCCTACGAACTCAAAGGCCTCATCACCGTCAAGGACATCCAGAAGAAGCTCAAGTACCCCAACGCCAGCAAGGATTCTCAGGGCCGCCTGCGCGTCGCCGGAGCCATCGGAGCGACCGGCGACTTCCTCGAACGCGCCGCCGAACTCATCAAGGCACGCGTCGACGCCCTCGCCATCGACTCCGCGCACGGCCACTCCTCCCGCGTGCTCGAAGCCGTAAGCGAAGTGAAAAAGCGGTTTCCAGATGTAGACCTCCTCGCCGGCAACATCGCCACCTACGACGGCGCCATGGCCCTCATCGACGCCGGCGCCGACGCCGTCAAGGTCGGCATCGGTCCCGGCTCCATCTGCACCACACGCATGGTCACCGGCGCAGGCATGCCGCAGATCACGGCCATCGCCGAGGCCGCGCGCGCCGCCTCCAAACGCGGCATTCCGCTCATCGCCGACGGCGGCATCAAGTACTCAGGCGACCTCACCAAGGCCATCGCCGCCGGCGCAGGCGTCATTATGATCGGCTCGCTCTTCGCCGGTGTCGACGAGTCGCCCGGAGAGACCATCCTCTACCAGGGCCGCAGCTTCAAGGCCTATCGCGGTATGGGCTCACTCTCCGCCATGTCGCAGGGCTCCGGCGAGCGTTACTTCCAGTCCGCCGACGACATCAACCAGGCGCCCGAGCGCACCTCGCTCACCGCGCGCGAGACGCCGGCATCGAACCGCCTCGCCAAGTTCGTCCCCGAAGGCATCGAAGGTCGCGTGCCGCACCGCGGCCCGCTCGAATCGATGGTCTACCAGCTCGTCGGCGGCCTTCGCAGCGGCATGGGCTACCTCGGCTGCAGCTCCATCGAAGAGCTGCAGAAGAACGCGCGCTTCATCCGCATCTCCGGCGCGGGCCTGCGCGAGAGCCATGTACACGACGTCATCATCACCCGCGAGGCGCCCAACTACCACGCGGAGTGAGTGGCGCGGCTGATAGCCTAAGAGGAATGCCCAGTTTCTTTCCTGACGCTCCGCGAACCAGTGGCCGGTGGAACTCGAGCTCGTGGCTCAGTGCGTGGCTCCCGGCAATCATCGGCATCGCAGTCATCTGCATCGAGTCCACGGGCACCTTCTCCGCGCAGAACACCAGTAGTTGGCTGCGGCCGATCTTTGAACACCTCTTCGGGCGCTTTCAGGACGCCAGCTGGGAGCTCTTTCATCACTATTTGCGCAAGAGCGGCCATTTCCTCGGCTACGGATCCCTCGGTCTCGCCTTCCTGCGCGCGTGGCTCTACACGCTCAACCGCAACAGGTCCCTGCATGCATGGCGTCTGCGCGCAACGGCGCTCGCCATCGCTTCCACCGCACTCGTCGCCAGCGGCGACGAGTTCCACCAGACATTCCTGCCTGGCCGCACCGGAGTTCCGTCCGATGTTGTGCTGGACACCCTTGGCGCGGGCGCGCTCTGCCTGCTGGTCTGGCTCGTCCGGTTTCGTGTCGCGCCGCGATCCATCGAGCCGCTGCCGTCAGACGCCTAGCCTGCGCGATAATGCGTGTCCAGCACCATTGCATCGAAGCGGTGCCGCGCCGTAAAGCCGAAGCTGCGATACAGCTCGACCGCTTCCGTGTTGCCTTCCGTCACCGTCAGCGTCATGGCGGAGAATCCGGCGCGCAGCAGGGTCTGCGCCGCCTGGTCCAGCAGCACGCGGCCCAGCCCGCGGCCGCGGAATGCGGGCAGCACGCACAGCTGCGTGATGTGAGCTACGTCTTCCATCACGCGCGAGCACAGAATCATCCCGGCAAGCGCGCGCGTCCTCCGGTCCCGCAGGATCCAGGAGAAGCCCGGTTCGAACACGCCGCAGCCGGGAAAGCGCACTATGTTATGCAGAAAGCGCAGCGAGCCATGCAGCGACCGGTATTGATCGTTGATCCGCGCGTCCGAGTGGCCCACGTAGCAGCCATAGATCAGCTCGCCCGCGGGCTGGTAGTCCGTTGCAGTCCACTGCACCAGCCCAAACTCCTGCGGCAGTGCGCGCACCGCTGCGACCTCTACCGGCCTGCGCAGCTCACGCTCGAGAAACAGCCGCGGATGAATCGCAAACTCCGGCCCGCGAAACAGCTCCGCGAACTCGCCCGCATCGAACAGCAGCAGCTGTGACTCCACGCGGTCCACCGCCGGCGAATGGCGTAGCATCTCCAGCATCTGCTGCAGCAACACTCGCGTGACACCCGCATCGGTCGCCCCGCGCTGGTCCAGAGCGAAGGCATCGCCGATAACGGCCTTGCGTCCCTCGAAGACAGCAAAGCTGTAGCCGCATACGCGGCCTTGCTCCAGCGCAACATAGCCGCTAAGAATGCGCGAATCCAGATACCCGAGCAGCAGCTCGGTGGAGTTGCGATAGTCCCAGCGCAGACGATCGCGCCACACATCGGCCTCGCGCTCCAGCAGCGGACGCAGTTGCCGCGCTGAGAACTGGCGCAGGTCCAGCACTTCGATTTGTGGTGTTACCGGCAAGCTCGACATAGTGCAGACCTGCGAGGGGGGGGACTTTCGCAGCCGTTCCAAATTACCTGCTGCAACACACCTTCGTCGAGTGCGATCTCCGCTCCCGCGGCACAGCCACTGTCAATTCTTAGCCGCCAGCTGACGAAGGACGTAAGGCAGAATACCGCCGTGCTGGTAGTAGAGGATCTCCTGCGGGGTGTCGATGCGGATGGTGGCGGAGAACTCGATGGTTTTGCCGCTGTTGTTTTCCGCGAGGACGGTAAGGATGCGGCCGCCGGAGAACTTCGACTCGAGCATCTCCTTCAGCGCACCGGGTGCGTCGCCCAGCGAGAAGATCTCCTCGCCGGTGAGGCCCAGCGAGGCGGTGGACTGGCCCGGCAGGTACTGCAGCGGCAGGATGCCCATGCCGACCAGGTTGGAGCGGTGGATGCGCTCGTAGCTTTCGGCGATGACGAACCTGATCCCCAAAAGCTTCGGCCCTTTGGCGGCCCAGTCGCGCGAGCTGCCTGAGCCGTACTCTTTGCCGGCAAGGATGCAGAGCGGGATGCCGCGCTCGGCGTAGGTGACTGACGCGTCATAGATGGTGGTGTCGGTGCCTTCGGGCAGAAGACGTGTGACTCCGCCCTCTGTTCCCGGCGCGAGTTTGTTGCGCAGGCGGACGTTGGCAAAAGTCCCGCGGACCATGACC
>DATCBR010000237.1:0-2693 GCA_036511765.1 Acidobacteriaceae bacterium
TCGACACGTCTTCGCTGTCAGCGTTGATCTCCGTACGGTCCGCAGTAAGCCGGATAGACGCCGGCGCACCAGTCGTCTCCCGCTTCTCCGTCAGCACCACCTTGCCGTCCTTTGATCCGCGCGCCTCAATCGCTCCCGGCTCATAGAATGCCTTCCACTCCACATGGCCCAGCTTCGGTACCTTCTGGCTGCCCAGGCTCTTGCCGTTGACGAACAGTTCCACCTCCTCCAGGTTGGAGTACACCCAGATCGGTATCTCGTCGCCTTCTCGCCCATGCCAGCTCCAGTGAGGAAACAGATGCAGCGAGGGCTCGCTCCGCCACCACGCCTTGTAGTAGTAGAAGTAGTCCTTCGGAAAGCCGCACATGTCCACGATGCCGAACTGCGAGTTGATGGAAGGCCAGCCGTACGGCGTCGGTTCACCGCGATAGTCGAAGCCGGTCCAGGCAAAGCCGCCCGCCTCCCACTCCTCGGTGCCGTAGAACTTCCACCACTGCTCCGGCGTCTCGCCCCAGCCCACCACACCGTCATAGCTGTTTACGGTGTTGCGCAGCTTGTCCGTGGTGTACTCCCCGCGCGTGCTGATCGCACTCGATGTCTCCGACCCGTAGATGGGCCGCTTGGGATACTTCTTATGGAATGCCGCGGGCCACTTCTGCGTGTTGTAGTTGAAGCCGACGATGTCGAGTGGAACGGAGACGCCCTTCTCGTTGTCTCCATTCACGGCTGCCGACACGACGCGCGTGGGATCGAGCTCATGGCAGCGCTCGACCATGGTGGTCGCGATGCGCTGTCCCTGCTCCGCCATCGCGGCCTGCAGCTGCCACTCCTCATTCCCGATGGACCAGATAATGATCGAAGGCGAGTTACGATAGCGCTTGACCATGATCTCCAGCTGCGCCAGTCCCTCGGCGTTCGCGCTCATCTGCCGGGTCTCGCACATCATCATCACGCCCATGCGATCGCACGCCTCGACCCACTCCGGCGTCGGCATGTTGTGCGAGGTGCGCACGGCATTGCAGCCCATCTCCTGTAACACCGAGAGTCGAAACGCCTGCAGGCGGTCCGGCAGCGCCGCGCCAACACCCGCATGATCGTGGTGATTGCAGGTGCCCTGGATCTTCAGCGACTTGCCATTCAGGAAGAAGCCCTTGTCCGCGTCAAAAACCGCAGTGCGAACACCAAAGTTGACGCGTTCGGCGTCTCGCACCGTGCCGCCTGCTTCGACCGAGACTACGACCGTATAAAGATTCGGCTGCTCCACGGACCAGAGCGCTGGATTCGTCAGACGCGCCGTCGCGGCGTAGGCCGCCGAACCATCCACTCCAATCGACTGCACCGGCGATTCTGCGGTAGCGACGGTGGTGCCCTTCGCATCGAGAATCTTCCAGTGAACGCGACCGCTGACGGACTGTGCGCTCTCGTTCTGCACAACGGTGGAGAGAAAAAGCGCCGCAGAGCCACCTGTCACGGTCGAACGAACCACCGTCTCCCACCGGCCCAGATGGACTGGGTCCATCTTCGTCAGCCACACATGCCGGTAGAGCCCTGCGCCCTCGTAAAACCATCCATCGCCGAAGCTCGCATCCGCCCGCACAACGATGTAGTTCTTGCCACCGTAAACAAGGAAGTCGGTGAGGTCGAATCGGAACGGCGCATAGCCGTTGTCGTTGCGGCCGACAAAACAGCCGTTCACCCAGAGGATCGAATCGCGCAATGCGCCGTCGAACTCCACCCAGATGCGCCGGCCCGCATCGCTCGCCGGAATCTCGAACTCGCGCCGGTACCAGCCCACGCTGGTCTCGGGATAGCGCCTGCCCAGTGGCTTATAGCCATGTGAGCGAATCTGGCTGTCGCCCGTCCCTGAGTCGTCGTGCTCAAACGGCAGTTCCACCGCCCAGTCATGCGGAAGATCGAGCGTCCGCCAGGACGCATCGTTAAAGCCGGCCTTCGCGACTTTAAAATCTCCAGTCTTGGAGAAGTCTGCCTGGCCCATGCCGAACCCCTGGTCCTTCTCCGGGTCGGCGCTGTTGCCCAAGATGAACTTCCATCCGAAATCGAACAGAAGTTGTTCGCGCGGGCCAACCGCCGAAGAGGATGCAACTATCGCACCGGGAGAGCCGGTCGCGAGAGAAGCTGATGTCTGCGCCCACGGGGTGCGAGCGATCAACGACGATGCGGATGCTGCAAGTCCCGAGGCAATCAGGTCACGGCGAGAGATCAAGGGCATGGCGAACTCCAGACAAAGAAATAGCGGCGGGTCACGCCGAAACTTCGGCAGGACCGTTGTAAGTTTAGTGCAGCCTCAGCTCAAGCTGATTTTAAACACGGCCGCGTAGTCGACCGCCGGCTGTTCCCCCTGCGGAATAGTCACCGTCAGTGCGTCAGCCGCCTGCTTCCAGGTGAGGGTTCGTCCCGTCCCCAGCAATTCCACCTTCGCGATCTTGCCCGGATTGGTCTGCGCCGAGGTGCCAAGCGCTTGGATGGTCACCGCCTCGGTTGGCCAGCCCAGCACGTGCGCATAGATCACATTGTTGGCCTTGTTGCGCGTGAAGCGAATGTCCTTCGCGCCCAGCTTGTTCACGCTGGTTCCCTGGAACGCTCCCGCCTTCACGATGTTTGGCCCCTCGCCGTAAACCTTCCACGGCCGCGTCTCGTAGATGCCCTCACCGTTGATCTGCGTCCATGCGGTA
>DATCBR010000238.1:0-3288 GCA_036511765.1 Acidobacteriaceae bacterium
CACCCGCCACGCGGCGCCGAAGCATGCGATCAGTGCGCGCGCAAGCCAGTCGCCCAGCCAGAAGAACGGCAGCAGCCCCAGGCAGGAGAGCGCCATTCCCAGCGCCACATGTCCCAGCGCATAATGCCCCAGCTCATGCGCGAAGATGAAGGCGATCTCCTCCGGCGACGAGCGCGCGATGGTCGTGTCCCATACCACCACGCGCTTCGACGCGCCAAAGCCGGTGACGTACGCATTCAACTCGGTGGACTTCGCGCTCGCCTGCATCACAAACATCCGCTCCGGCGGAATCGCCATCCCGCTGCGCGCAACCACTCGTTCCAGTTGGGCCACCAGCGCAGGGTCCGTCTGCTGCATCGGCGTAAACCGGTTGAACAGCGGATCGACGATATACGGCGAGACAAATACGCCCGCAACCACCAGTCCTGCGGCAACACCCCAGAACCACGTCCACCATCGTCCCCCTGCGCGCCGCAAAACCCACATCAGCAAAACAGCCACCAGTCCGCCGACCATCCACTCCAGCGCAAGCCCCTTGGCCCAGTCGCCGAACCAGCTCCCCCAGCCTTGCACGGAGATGCCGTAGTTCAGCGCTGTCCGATGTCCCCATATCGCCAGCGGCAACGCCAACGCCCGCACGGCGATGAGCGTGAGCAGCGCGAATGTATACCCCTGCAGCCAGATTCCGCGCGCCCTTCGCGTCACCAGGTCGCGCATCCATGCCGCGACGCCCGTTAACAGTAATAGAAGCAGCGCTGCGGGCGGCCAAACAGCGCCCGCAATCGCCATGCGCCGCTCCACGTTGCCGAGAGCCTCAGCCCGCCTGAGCGTGTCTCCCGTCAGCGTGTAGGTGGTCGTATCGGTCGCCGCGATCTGCTCCGCGCGGGCCTCAGGAGATGTGGTCCGCGTCAGTTGCACCCAGGACACCGCAAACACCGCGGCCAGGCATAAACCCGCCAGTCCGGACGCAAGGATGGATCGCATACGCATCCCCTCATCCTAAAGCGGCGCAACCTCGTCCAACGCAATGTGGGCTGTCCGGCCTGCGACCCGGTTTTCGTGCGCTGTCCCCTGCCATCGCGGTGTTAGCATGGCTCCCATACTTCTGTCCTTCTTCTAACCTGGTTCCAAGCGAAAAGACACTCATGCTTCCGAGCAAGCGCAGCTTCTGTATCCACAAGAAACTCCTCCCTATCGCCTTCGGCCTCGTGGCTCTGCCGGCCGGATTCAGACTCGCACTGCCGCATGTTGCTCTGGCCGCGTCCAGCTCCGCGGCGGCGCCTGCGCTGGCCTCCGCGGCCAAGCCGCCCGCCGCTGAAGCCGCGCTTTTCACCATCCTCGATACGGAGCTGCACCGTGCCATGACCTCCCTGGGCAAGGCCGACGATTCCAGCCAGCCGCGGCCCTACTTCCTCAGCTACGCCGTCGATGACGCGAGCGCTGTCACCATCCAGGCGCAGTACGGCGCGATCGTTAACAGCAATCAGGGGCGCAGCCGCGTCGTCGATATCCAACTGCGCCTCGGCAGCCCTGCCGAAGACAACACGCACGGCACACAGCGCAACAGCGCCCTCACCAGCTTCGCGCTGCCGCTCACGGACGATCCCGCCGCCATCTCGCGCTCCCTCTGGTTCGCCACCAATCAGGGCTACGCTCGCTCTCTCGACGGCCTGCTGAAGGTGCGCACAGAGGCCCAGGTCCGCGCCAAGGAAGAAGACACCTCCGCCGACTTCTCCACCGAGCCGGCGCAGACGGGAATGCTGCCGCCGTCGCCGGCGCTCGCCGTGGATCGAGCCGCCTGGGAGCAGCGCGTGCGCGAGATCTCCGCTGCCTTCCGCCAGTATCCTGACGTCTTCTCCGACGAGATCCAGTTCCAGGCCAATACGGAGACGGATTACTTCGTCTCCTCCGAGGGCTCGCGCACGGCGAACCCCTCGCTGACTGCGCGGCTCGTGATCGTCGCCCGCACCCGCGCCGCTGATGGCATGGACCTCTTCCGCGACGAGACCTTTGAGGCCGACACCGCGGCGCATCTACCGGACCAGAAGACCGTGCTCGCCAAGGTCGCCGAACTCGGCAAAGGTCTCGAAGCCCTGCGCGCTGCATCGACTACGGAGCCTTTCAACGGACCTGCCATCCTCTCCGGCCGCGCGTCCGCTGTCTTCTTCCATGAGGTCCTCGGCCATCGCCTGGAAGGCCAGCGCCAGCGCGGCGACGATGAGGGCCAGACCTTTACCAAGTTCCTTGGCAAGCCCATCCTGCCCAGCTTCCTTTCCGTGGCCGACGATCCGACGCTCGCCACCTTCCATGGCACCGCGCTCAGCGGCCACTACTCGTTCGACGATGAAGGCCAGCCCTCGCGTCACGTGGACCTGATCCAGGACGGCGTGCTCAAGACGTTCCTGATGTCGCGCCTGCCCGTTGCCAGCGTCGCGCAGTCCAATGGCCACGGCCGCGACCAGGCAGGTCACATGCCCACGGGCCGCCAGGGAAACCTTATCGTCACCTCCACCAAAACAGTTACAGACGCGCAACTGCGCCAGATGCTGATCGACGAGGCCAAAAAGCAGGGCAAACCCTACGGCCTCTTCTTTGAGGACATCTCCTCCGGCTTCGCGGTTACCACGCGCCGCTCGCCGCAGGCCTTCTCCGTCACGCCGCTGGTGGTCTACCGCGTCTATGTCGATGGCCGTCCCGACGAACTCGTGAGGGGCGTCTCGATCGTCGGCACGCCGCAGGCCGCGCTCAACTCCATCCTCGCCACTGGCGACCATCAGGACGTCTTCAACGGCATCTGCGGCGCGGAATCCGGCTCGGTGCCTGTCTCAGCCGTTGCGCCCGCGATGCTGATGAGCCAGATCGAGACGCAGCGCGAGGCCCAGGGCACAGCGCGTCCGCCGATTCTGCCGCCGCCGGGTCCAGAACCTGTAACGGCGAAAGGAGCAAATTAGCCGCTATGCTCCTTTCAAGGTTACAAATTCGTTCTACCGTCGCTCTTTTGGCCGCAGCCGCCCTTTTCCTCCCTTCGCGCGCAGTATTCGCCGACGATTCCGCCTCATCCGATCCAATCCTCAAAGCGATGCAGGCTGAGCTCGACCGCGAGAAGACCCAGCTTCTGCTGCCCGGCATGCAGAAGCCCTACTTCATCGAGTACCGCATCGACGACTTCTCCACCTACGAGGTGCTTGCCAACTACGGGGCGCTGGTTCGCGAAGAGTCCGGCCATCAGCGCATCGTCCGGGTGACGGTCCGCGTTGGCGACTACACCACGGACTCCAGCACCAGCCG
>DATCBR010000239.1:0-15056 GCA_036511765.1 Acidobacteriaceae bacterium
TTTCCCGCCGAATCGACCTTCAGACCGTCGGGAATTCCCGGCCCCATCCCGCGCTGATAGGTAATCAGCACACGGCCATTGGAGACCGTGCCGTCCTTGGCCACGTCCCACGCCTTCACATACTGCTGCGGACCGCTGTTGGAGACATACAGAATTTTTCCGTCCGGGGAGAAGCCGATGCCGTTGGGGATCGTCAAGTCCGTAATCACTGCCGTCAGCTTGCCCTTCGCGTAACGGAAGACCGCGTTGTAGGGCAGTTGCTTGTCCGGCGAACGGTCCATGCCGCGCAGTCCGTATGGCGGATCGGTAATCCACAGCGAACCATCGGGAGCGAAGACAAGGTCGTTCGGGCTGTTGAACTTCTTGCCGTCCAGCGCATCGAGAAACACGGTCGTGTTCAGCTTGTCGTCGAAGCGGATGACGTTGCGGCCGCCCTGGTTCGCCGCGAGGATGGTCCCGTCCTTGTCGGGCACCATGCCGTCAGATCCCTGATCGAGGCCGGGGACTTTTGTGGTCACGCCGCTGGGATTGTCCGACAGCAGCTCCACCTTGCCGTCCGGAGTCATCGCACGCAGCTTGTCGGCGCGCACGTCGGCAAACCACAGCCGGCCCTTGCGCCACAGCGGGCCTTCGGTGAAGGTGAAGCCCGTTGCCACGCGCTCAATCTGCGCGTCCGGGGCAATCACGGCATCGAGCGCCGGATCGAGGCGGGAGATCGACATGGCAGGAGCAGCAGGCATTGCACCGTTCGATGGTGACGCTGGCGGCGTGGGTGGCATGGGCGGCTGGGCCAGGATGGTTGAAAAGGAGAAAGAAACTAGAGCGGCGCTGAAAAGCACGCCTCGGCTAACCTGACCCATCGAACACTCCCTCAAAAAACGCTCACTCTGCAAGAGCGAAATCAACTCCGGGAAACGGACGCCCGCGGCCATTCACCGCGCCGCGCAATCCTTCATTCCTCGACGCCAACGATCTTAGCAGCCTCGCATCCTCTCGCGCGCGCAGCGTGCGTGCGCAGGACCGCGCCCTCCCGGTTCTACGGCGTGGCGGCCTCTGCCCGCAGCCGTCGTTCCGTCGCCGCCGCTTCGATCTCGCTGTTCACCTCGCCGCCCAGCAGCAGCATCAGGCCGCTCAGATAAAACCACGTCAACATCACAATCACCGCCCCCAGTGAACCGTAAGTGGCGGTATAGGTATTGAAGAAATGTAGATACAGCCGCAATCCGGCTGAGACCAGCAGCCATCCCGCCATGCCCACGGCAGAGCCCGGCGTCAGCCAGCGCCAGCGTCGCTGCTTCAGGTCCGGCGCCCAGTAATAAATCACCGCGAAGATCAGAGACAACACCGCCAGCGCCGCCGTCCAGCCCACAATGCGCACCGTGACGAACACTGAGCTGGCGATCGCATGGTGCCAGATATGCAGCCTTGCGAGCTTCGCTAAAACATCCGTCGCCAGCAGCACCGCGAGCATCGCCGTAATCATCAACGACAGCAGCGTGCCGATCAGAAAGGCCGCGCCCCGCACCCTCCAGTACGGCCGCGACTCCTTGATCTTGTAGGCCGCGTTCATCGCGTCCTGTATGCCCGAAAATCCCGCGGAGGCAGCCCACAGCGCCCCAAGAAGGCCGAAGGTCACCTTGCTGCCGTTCGATGCCGCGGTGATCTCGTTGAAGGTCTTGTATATGTAACCGAACGCCGAGGGCGGCAGAAACAATGCCGCGAAGCGCAGCAGCCGGTCATAGTTTTCCGCGGCGTGCCGCGCGCTCAGGCCGATGATCGCCGAGGCGCTCACCAGCGTGGGGAACAGCGCAAAGAGGAACCAGTAGCCCATCTGCGCCGCGCTGCCGAAGAGATTGTCGTTCCAGGTGGAGTGCCAAGTGCGGCGCGCCAGCTCTTTGAGGGGGATGCCTTCAAGGTTCCACAGCGAACCCAGCGGCCGCCAGCGCACACATTCGCGGACCAGCCGCTGCACAGCAGATCCGCTCCTGCCTGGAGGTGGTATCTCGCACTCTTCGCCGGTGGAAGGCATCCCACAGATAGATGCCGTAGCTCCGGCCTAAGCTGGCCGCCGGGCGGGATGTCGGCTACTGGAGCCGTTCCTTCAACACCGTCTTCGCAATCGCATCCAGCACGCCGTTTAGAAACTGCACCGACTCCGGCGCCGCATACCGCCGCGCGATCTCCAGTGTCTCGTTGATCACGATCGCCGCCGGCTGATTGGGCCAGCCCAGCAGCTCCGCGACGCCGGCACGCAGCAGGTTGCGGTCCACGCCGGCCATGCGTTCCAGCCGCCAGTTCAGCGCGTGCCGCACGATCAGCCCGTCAACCTCATCCTTGCGCTCGGTCGCCACGCGGTACAGATCGTCCGCAAACCCCCGCGTCTCATCGTCCACGTCGTCGCGCGATGCCCAGAACAGCCGCCGCGCCTCCTCCGGCGAATGCTTGCCCAGGTCGCCTTGGAACAGCATCTGCATCGCCAGCTCCCGCGACTTCCTCCGCGTGCCCACTATGCGTTCACCGCTGCGATCTTCGGTTGAGGCGCCTGCAGCTTTTTGTAAACAGACACCATCTCGATCGCTGCAATCGCCGCCTCAAAGCCCTTGTTGCCGGCCTTCACTCCGGCGCGGTCCAGCGCCTGCTCCAGCGTACCGCAGGTCAGCACGCCAAACGCATGGGGCACGCCTGTCTCCTGTTGCGACTGCCCAATGCCGCGTGCCACCTCGTTGTAGATCGCCTCGTAGTGCGCCGTCTCCCCACGCAGCAGGCAGCCCAGCGTCACGATTGCGTCAAACTTCTTCATCTCGGCAAGTGTTCTTGCCGCCGCAGGAATCTCCCACGCGCCCGGCACGCGCACAATCTCCACGTCGCCTTTGGCCGCGCCGGAACGATACAGCGCATCCAGCGCGCCTTGCAGCAGCCGGTCGGTGATCACTGCATTCCACCTGGCTACCACAATCGCGACCCGCATGCCCTTGGCCGACAAATCGCCTTCAATCGCCACTGGCCTGCCGTGCAGCACATTCTCCGACTCCCAGAAACCCACCTTCAGCGCGGCATCCAGCTCCACCGTAAACAGCCGCGAGTTCCAGTGCGTCGCTGCAATCTCACCAACGGGAATCTCCGCCGCCGCAACGCCCTCCGCGCCCGCCCACTCCACCACAGCCGCGCGCACCTCATCCAGATGCGTCACCTCAACCAGCACCGGCGGCACCGCCGGCGCGCGTCCCGCTACCAGCTCAATATTCCCCAGCGGCGCAAGAAATGCCGCGCCTTTGCCGGTACCGCCTTGCGCGGCTTCGTCCCAACCCTTGCCCGGCTCAAAGCCCAGCGCGGCAAACAGCGCGCCCAGCCGGTCAAGTGCCGCCACCTGCGTCACCAGCGTGATTCCCTTCACCATTCCTTCGATTGTATCGTCTGAGTTGCGGCCACTCAGCATCTGAACCATCGCGTGCTCGTCCGCGCGCCGACGAAAGGAAGCCTGCATGGACTTTGAAACCATCCTCCTCACCAACGAGGAGCACATCGCCACCATCACGCTGCATCGCCCCCGCGTCCACAACGCCCTCAACACAACCATGCTGCGCGAGCTGGACGAAGCCTTCACCACACTGGCCGCAGATGCCGATGTCCGCGTCATCCTGCTGCGCGGCGGAGGTGACAAAGCCTTCGCCGCCGGCGCCGACATCTCCGAGCCTGCCGCCCTCGATCCTGCCAACGCCGAGCTCTTTGCCGCCCGCGGACAGAGCATCTTCCGCCGCATCGAGCAGCTCACCAAGCCCGTCATCGCCGTCCTCAACGGCCACACCCTGGGCGGCGGCTGCGAACTCGCCATGGCCTGCACGCTGCGCATCGCGGCGGACAACGCCCGCCTCGGCCAGCCCGAGATCCGCCTCGGCATCCTGCCCGGATACGGCGGCACGCAGCGCCTGTTGCGCCTCGTCGGCCGCGGCGCCGCCCTGAAGATGATGCTCACCGGTACGCCCATCGACGCGCACGAAGCGCTGCGCATCGGCCTCGTCGACGAGGTCGTCCCCGCCGAACACATCGATCTCCGCGCCATGGAACTCGCCCGCACCCTCGCCGCGCAACCGCCGCTCGCTGTCGCCGCAATCCTCGAAGCTATCGATCGCGGCGCAGGTCTTCCCCTGGATGACGCCATCGCCATCGAGACGGCCCTCTTCGGCCGGCTCTGCCGCACCGACGATATGCGCGAAGGCACCCGTGCCTTCCTGGAAAAGCGCGCCCCACACTTCACCGGCCGCTGAGCCATACCCGGCCCTTACCCTGCAAAATGCTATACTTCCGTCATACGCGCAACCTTGAAGCAAGGCTTGTGATCCAATCCTTTTAACGCGCGGTGCCCTCAAAGGGTCACCGTGGAGGCCGACTATTCCGCCAATCGATAAGCGCTCCGCCAAGAGTTTTATCCGCACCAACGAACGCATCCGCGCACGCGAGATCCGCGTGATCGACGAAAATGGCGAGCAGCTGGGAATCATGGCGCCGTTCGATGCGTTGAAGATGGCGCGGGAGCGGTCGCTGGACCTGGTGGAGATCTCGCCCAACGCGGTGCCGCCGGTCTGCCGCATTCAGGACTACGGCAAGTTTTTATACGAAAAGGACAAGAGCGAGCGCGCCGCGCGCAAGAAGCAGAAGGTCATCGTCATCAAGGAAGTCAAGTTCTCCGTCACCGTAGACGAGCACGACTACCAGACCAAGAAGAACATGGCCGTGCGGTTCCTGGGCGAGGGCGACAAGGTAAAAGCGTCGCTGCGCTTTAAAGGCCGGCAGATGGCCCACCGCGACCTGGGCTACAAGATCATCAACCGGTTGATCGGCGACATCGGCGAGGCCGGCGTGGTGGAGTTTATGCCGCGCATGGAAGGCACCACGCTGCACGCCATCATCGCTCCCGGCAAGAAGAGCGAGAGCGCCGCCGCGAAGAAGCCTGCGGTGGTGGCTCCGGTAAGTCCGCTTGCGGCAACTCCGGCAGCGGCCCCTGCGGCAACCGTAAGTGCGCCTGCCGCACCTGCCTCTGCCGCGACGGGAACGGCGCAGTAGTTGTACCGCACTTCCCCACTCGCCTCAAATGCCGTCGTCCCGAGCGAAGGCGCGTAGCGCCGGTCGAGGGACCCCCGCATTTAGCCTTTCGACCGGCCAATACCTTACGGACTTGTCATTCTGAGCCCTGAGCGAGGCGCAGCCGAGTCGAACGGGCGAAGAATCCCCGCATTTGTCTCTGCGTGTCATTTTGGACCAACCACCGTCGCGCCGGCAGCGACAGGGCAGTAACTCAACCCGCCCGTCGCTGCCTCATCCGCCTCCAGCCAACTGCCTGGATAACGACCGCCGCCAGGACGATCAGCGCGAACGCAACCACCCAAGGCAAGTGGCGCTTCTCCACCCGCTGAAACGCGAGGCCATGCACCACGGTCAGCGCGAACGCTGCGTAGGCCCATCTCTGGGTCGACTTCCAGCGCCGCGTGCCCAGACGCCGCAGAGAAAAGTCATTTGAGATAGCCAACAGGACCACAAGCAGGATCGCCGCTGCGAGACCGACGTAATTGGCAAAGCCAAACTGTGACTTCTGCAACGTAAGCGGATGCAGACGCTTGAAAAAGTACATCCACATCCGTCCTCTCAGGTGGACCGTCAATCCAACGCCCGTGTGAAGAAGAGCGAGAACGGCGGCCCAGATCCCGATGTCCCGGCGCAGATCGAAGCTGACCGGATTCGCCTTCGATCGCAGGACGTTCCACGGCCCCAGCCACAGGGAGTACGCGAGGAACGCCAACCCGGCGTAGGCGGTTGCCATGCTGAGGCGATGCCTGAAGTCGGGCGGAGGCGTTGCGAAGAATACGGCTGCCGTCATCGCAATGGCTGCAACTGCCAGGATGCAATGCCGCTTGGTCCGTTCCCGCCAGTAGGAATTGCCAGTCATGATCATGTTAGCGAGTGTGCTCCTATGATGAGTGTTTGACGGCTGCCGCGTGCTTGCGGGGGGTATGGCAGAGCGTATCAACACATGCTCTCGATGTAAGCCATCAATTTTCAAGATTGTCATTCTGAGCCGAATCGGGGTCCCCAACGAGCGCTCTTTGCTCGTTGGGGCGAGTAGGCGAAGAATCCCCGCATTTGATCCTGCCATCAATGTCCTGGAAAAAATCGATGCTTGTACCTGGATGCGTCGATGCGCCTAATTCGCCGCCGGCTGCTCAATGGAATCGATCACCAGCACATCCACCCGCTCCTTCGCGGACACCAGCTTCAGCCCGAGCTGCTCATCGAGCGCCGTAAACACGGATGGCCTTCCCGTATCGTCCGTAGCAGCGCGGGCGGCTGGTGCGAACTCGAGCGTGAAGTCGTACTTTCCCGTCAGTCCCGTCTTGTCGATCACTGGCTTGCCCGTCTCTCTGCCGAGAAGAAATTTTAGGTTGGTGAGCGGCGCGTTCGCCCATTTCAAATTGCCGCTCGCCGCACTGAAGGAAGAACTCCCCGGCTCATTCGGTTCCGGCTCCTTCAGCTTCTGCCCTCCCTTCGCGATCACCAGCTCATAAGCGGCAATCTCGCGGGACTCCATGTGCGCCTTCATCCGGAAGCGGTCCGTCAGCACCTGCTGCAACATGCGGAACTGGTCGTCGCGGCTCAGCTTTGCGAAGGCGGACGCATCTTCGCTACTTACACGCGCCTCAATGGAGTACATCTGAGACTCCGACTCCGCCCATTTCGGCAGGCCGATGATTCGATCCTGGTCCAGCAGGTGGTATGTAACCTCCACCACGAACGCCAGCGGCACGCAAGCGGCGCTCACTCCATCTGGTAGAGGGAGTACTCCCCCGCTGTCCCCACACTTGTCCGCCGCCACCGGCTTCACCGAGATCACGTCCCACACCAGCGGCTTCCTGAAATTTCCCTGGGCGTAGGCGCAATCCAAAGAACATGCGATCAGCATGATCAAGATGCATCCGGACATGCCGCGTAGCCTGAGTGAAACGAGTGAAGCCGTCATGGAGCCTCGTGGAAGCGGGAATTCTGCGGCCGCTATCGGATATTTGGGCACGCTACTCACTAATTTGCCGCCGGCTGCTCGATGGAATCGATCACCAGCACATCGACCGGCTCTTTTGCGGGCACCAGCTTCAGCCCCAGCTGCTCTTCGAGCGCCGTAAAGACCGACGGCCTGCCTGACTGGTCAGTGTCTGCGCGCTTTTTGGCTTCCAACTCCTTTAGAAGGGATACTTTAAGACTTTAAGTATAGGGGGGTACCCCAGCCTCAGTGCTTGATCAGCCACATGCCCCAGCTCGCGGCGATGGTCACGCCCACCAGCAAGACGAAGGTGTAGGCGCCAAACCGAATCATCATCTTCGGCTCAGCCCGCTGGGTGATGCCGAAGACCACCGCGATGCAGGCGGCGAAGAGGAGCACGGCGGAGAAGTGAGTGATGGTCATGGGCGCTTCCTGCCGATCGCGATCGAGTGTGCGTCTACCGCGGCGACGATGTTGAGCAGGCCGGCGACGACGATGAACGTCTTACCGTAGTCGGCGACGGCAGTGAGGACGGGCGCCTGTCCCCAGCCCATGAGGCGGCCGACTCCGTAGAGCAAGCCGGTGCCGAGGTCGCCGAGGAAGCCGAGGATGTCGAGCGGCTCGCCCGTGTTGGGCGAATAGAGCTTGCCGCCCAGCGCGATGCCTACGGCGAACATAATCAGGATGGCGGCAGCAAGGAGCAGCGCGCGCACCCATTTGCCCAGGATCAGGTGGCCCGCGCCGGGAATCAGCCATCCGGCGATGAGGACGAGCGTTGGAAAGGTGCTGCCTGCGGCGTTGTCAGCCGGGAGCGCGACGGTATCGGCTTTGGTGGCCATGCAAAAGTAATGATAGCAGCGGAGGAAGGGTTGTTCGTTGTACGTTCTCAGTTTGTCGTTCCGGAGCGTTCGATCCCAGTTCGCAGGATCGAATGTGGAGGAATCTGCTCTTGCTTATATGCGCACCAGCTCCGTCTGCATGCGGCCTGTGACGGCGGCCGAGCCGGCACGCGTGATCATGTTGATCTCGCTGCGCACGCCAAAGTCGCCGGGCAGATAGATCCCCGGTTCGACGGAAAAGCAGGTGTCAGGCAGAATGCGTCGCGTGTCATGTGTCTCCAGGTTGTCGAGGTTGGCGCCCGCGCCGTGGATGTCGGTTCCGATGTTGTGCCCCGTGCGGTGGATGAACTTGTCGCCAAAGCCCGCTTGGCGGATGACCGCGCGGGCCGCATCATCGGCTTCAAAGCCGGCGATGGCCGTGTTGGAGGAGAATGCCGTCTGGATTGCCGCGATCGCAGCATTGCGCGCGCTGCGGACGGTGGTGAAGACGAGTTGCTCGCGCTCGGTAGGCTCGCGGCCGATCACGCCGGTCCATGTGATGTCGTAGTAAATTGCGCCGGGAGTGGGCAGCTTGCCCCAGATGTCGATGAGCAGGAAGTCGCCGTTGCGGATGGGCCGTGAGCGCGCGGCAGCAGGCTCGTAGTGCGGGTCTGCGGAGCTTTCGCCGGAGGAGACGTTCGGGCCATGCTCCCAGACAAGGCCTTCGCGGCGCATGGCCTCGGAGAGCCACTCGGCGATGGTGAACTCGTCGACTGGAGGGGAGTCTGCCATTGAGCTCCTGACCAGCGAGCCGATGTGCTGCCACGCTGCGGCGAGGATCGCGTCAATCTTCTGCTGCGCGGCGTAGTGGGTGGCGATCTGGTCGTTGGTGAGCACGGCCTCGAACTGCGCGACGAGGTCTGCGGAGGAGAAGATTTCTTTGCCGAAGGAGCGGATGAGTTCGACAGTGCCCGCATCGACCATGGAGACGTAGAGGATGGCGTTGCGCGGCGAGTACTGCATGGCGATGCGCGTTGCGCCGGAGAGCATCGCCTCCAGATGCGATTCGAGTTCCTGCCAGGAGGAGTATTCGGTCTTTCTGCCGGGAAGCGAATCGAGACTCGCCGGCTCGATACGATGCACGAGCTTGCGCGGGTCGCCCGAAGCCGGGACGAAGTAGTACCAGCGGCGCGTTATGTGAGCGTCTGGCGCAAGTCCGAGGATGCGCGCAGAAAGCGGATCTCGATGGTGGTGGTCGTAGAAGAGCCACCCATCGAGAGCTGCATCGCGCAGCGCGGACTGAATCCGGGCTAGATCCATGCCGCGATTCTATTGCAGGCGTCAAGAGTCGGGTGCGAGCGAGGAACATGATCGACGGGCCGGTAGAATGAGTTGGGCAGCAGCCGCTTTCGAAGCGGGGATTGCGAAGTTGGCGATCGTCCGTCACATTCGCGGAATCGCCGGGAAAGGCGCTGTTCGGAACGCATGGCAGAGATGGAGCGGACGCGAATGAAGGTGTGGCCTGTTGGGGGCGCGCGGGTGGCGAAGTGGCTGCTTGCGCTTGCGTGTTGCGGAGCGGCGGTTGGCGCATATGCCTCCGCGCCAAATGACTTATGCAGGTCGGGGCCGCATGGAGTACGACCCGCGGACGTATACGTGCCGATGGACAGTTGGATCTATCCCGCGGCCGCGGCATGCATCCGTGCGGCCGGGTCTATACCTGTCGCGTGTACCGGGAATTTCACGGCTGGATCTGCGGGTCGAGGGAGTCAACACCAATGTACATTCCTACCGCAGCGTGCTTGGGCAATACATGTATGCCGAACGGGTGCAGATGCAGGGATATACCAACAAGGGCTACATCATGGGCGACTGGATTGGGCGCGAGTCGCGGGGCGGACAGGCGTGGGCTACCTACCATCTGTCCCCGCCAGAGATGGTGCAGGCGTCGTTCCGCCATGCCAAGGCAGCGGATGACTTTATCCCTGGAGGGACGACCCAGAGCAGCCTGGATTTCCATGTGCTGAAACGCCTGCGGGAGGCCCTGGAGGTGCCGGTGGAGGTGCAGCAGGAGTGGTGGAAGGCGCCAGTCTATCGGACTGGCCGGCAAAACGATACCGTGGCGACATTTCAGCTTACGGCGTATCCGCAGAGCGCACCGAAAACGCGTTAAGACTGAGAGCAAGAAGCTGACCCATATACTGAGTTAGGTTTGCGCGTTTCCACCGGGGGTTGCGTAGGGATGAAAGCGCTGTTGATTGAACGGCCGGGCGAGGCGCGGGTAGTAGACATCGCGCCACCCGAAACCGATCCGCGGCACGCGACCATGCGAGTCCGGCGCATCGGGATGTGCGGCACAGACCTGAGCACCTATCTGGGCAAGAACCCACTGGTGACCTACCCGCGCATTCCTGGGCATGAGGTGGCTGCGACGCTGGAGCGAGTGCCTCCCAATGACCTGGGACTAGTCGAAGGAACGAACGTCACGCTGTCGCCATACACAAGCTGCGGGGTGTGCTCGTCTTGCCGGCAGGGGCGCGTGAACAGTTGCAAGCGTAACCAGACCCTTGGCGTGCAGCGTGATGGCGCAATGATGGAGCGGATTGCAATGCCGCTGGAGAAGCTGTACGCAGCGCCACTGCCGATCGAGGAGCTGTGCCTGGTGGAGCCGCTGACAGTGGGCTGCCATGCTGTCTCACGCGGACGCGTGACAGCGGACGATGTGGTTGCAATCTACGGATGCGGCGGCGTCGGGCTGGGCGCTGTGGCGGCAGCGGCGTTTCGCGGAGCGAAGGTAATTGGGATCGACATCGACGACCGCAAGCTGGACGTGGCGCGCAGAGCAGGCGCGAGAGAGACGGTCCACTCGATACGCGAGAATGTGCATGCGCGGTTGGAGGAGCTGACGAACGGACATGGGCCGGACGTGGTGATCGAAGCCATTGGACGGCCGGAGACGTTTCGCGCCGCGGTGGAAGAGGTGGCATTCTCCGGTCGGGTTGTGTATATCGGATACGCCAAAGAAAACGTGAGTTATGAGACAAGGCTCTTTGTGCAGAAGGAGCTGGACGTTCTGGGTTCGCGCAATGCCCTTCCTCGGGACTTTGAAGAGGTGATACGCATGCTCGAAGCGGGACGCTTTCCGGTGGCGGAGTCGATTACCGCGACGGTGCGTCTGAATGAGGCGCCGGGAATACTGAAGGCGTGGAGCGAGAACCCGGCGGCGTTCAGCAAGATCATGATTACGATGGACTGACGCGAATGCGGCGGAGAAAAACTTTTGCAGCGGACTGAGACATCCCTGAAGGACGTGGTGGTGCTGGAGCCGAAGGTCTTCGGCGATGCGCGTGGCTTTTTCTTTGAGGCGTACAACGAGACTGCGTTTCGCGAGCTTGGCCTGCCGACACGTTTTGTGCAGGACAATCAGTCCGGCTCGCGCAAGGGTGTGCTGCGCGGACTGCACTACCAGTTGAAACAGCCGCAGGGAAAGCTGGTGCGCGTGCTGCAGGGCGAGATCTTTGATGTTGCGGTAGACATGCGGCGTGGCTCGGCCCAATTCGGACGGTGGTTCGGAGTGACGCTGAGCGCGGAGAACCGCAAGATGCTTTGGATACCGCCGGGCTTTGCGCATGGTTTTCTGGTAACGAGCGAGTTCGCGGAGGTGGCGTACAAGGCGAGCGACTTTTATGCGCCGGAGCATGAGCGATCGCTGCTATGGAACGACCCAGCCATCGGGATTGAATGGCCGCTGGATGCCGAACCAACGTTATCCGCAAAAGACGCTGCCGGTGTACCCCTGGCGCAGGCCGAGACGTATGCGGATCCCACTCTTGGGTGATGCCAATTCAGTCTTACGGCCGCGTCACGCCATCTAGAATGAAGAGCGTGAGGGACGACATGTCGGCTTCGAAGCTGTTGTTGGTGACCGGGGGCGCAGGCTTCATCGGCAGCAACTTTGTCCTGGAAGCGATGCGGCGCGGGTATGGGGTAGTGAACCTCGATGCGCTGACCTATGCGGGAAACCTGGACAACCTGGCTGCGCTCAAGGGAAATGCGGGCCATGCATTTGTACACGGGTCGATCCTGGACGCCGGCCTGGTGGCGAAGCTGCTGGCGGAGCGCCGGCCAGACGCAGTGGTACATTTCGCTGCGGAGAGCCACGTCGACCGCTCGATCGTCGGGCCCGCGGCGTTCGTCGAGACGAATGTAAACGGCACCTTTACGCTGCTACAGGAGGCATTGAAACACTGGCGCGAGCTGAGCGGCGAGAAGCGCGATCAATTCCGCTTTCTGCATGTTTCAACGGACGAGGTGTACGGTTCCCTCGCTCCCGATGAGGCGGCCTTCCACGAGGAGACCGCGTACAAGCCGAACAGTCCTTATTCTGCGTCGAAGGCGGCGTCGGACCATCTGGTGCGCGCGTACTTCCACACCTTTGGGCTGCCGGTGCTGACGACCAACTGCTCCAACAACTACGGGCCATATCAGTTCCCGGAGAAGCTGATCCCTCTGATGATCCACAACGCGATGAACGGCAAAGCGCTGCCGGTATATGGCGATGGCCAGAACGTGCGGGACTGGCTTTACGTCGCGGACCATTGCGATGCGATCTTCAGCGTGCTGGAGAACGGCCGCACGGGCGAGACGTATAACGTGGGCGGGCTGAACGAGCAGAAAAACATCGACGTCGTGAAGACGCTGTGCGCGATCTTGGATGAGCTGCACAGCGCAGGCGCGCCGCATGACAGGCTGATCACCTATGTAAAGGACAGGCCTGGGCATGACCGGCGATATGCGATCGACTGCCGCAAATTGCAGAGCGAATTGAAGTGGCAGCCGAAGGAGTCGTTTGCGACGGGACTCCGCAAGACGGTGCAGTGGTATCTTGCGAACGGCAGCTGGGTCGAGAAGGTTGTGAGCGGTGAGTACCGGAAGTGGACCGAGGCCAACTACGCAGACCGCGGAGCTGCGCGTTGAAGACACTGCAGACATTGGAGGCAGCATGAAGGGAATTGTGCTGGCGGGCGGTTCGGGCACGCGGCTGCATCCGGTTACGGAGGCAGTCAGCAAGCAACTGCTGCCGGTGTATGACAAGCCGATGATTTACTACCCGCTTTCTGCACTGATGCTGGCAGGGATCCGCGACATACTGGTGATCTCAACGCCGGACGATACGCCGCGGTTCGAACAACTATTGGGTACGGGCGAACGCTGGGGCATCTCGCTGAAGTATGCGGTACAGCCTTCGCCGGATGGGCTGGCGCAGGCGTTCCTGATTGGCAAGGAGTTTCTGGCGGGCGAGGGATGCTGCCTGGTGCTGGGCGACAACATCTTCTTCGGGCATGACTTCGCCAAGCAGTTGCGTTCGGCAGCAGAGCCCAAGATTGGCGCGACGGTTTTCGCGTATCCAGTACACGACCCCGAGCGCTACGGCGTGGTGGAGTTCGACAGCAATGGCAAGGCAATTTCGCTGGAAGAGAAGCCGAAACAGCCGAAATCTCGCTACGCTGTGACCGGCATTTATTTTTACGACAGCCAGGTTGTGGGGATAGCAGAGACGATTCGGCCATCGGCGCGCGGAGAGTTGGAGATCACGGACGTGAACCGGCGCTATCTGGAACAAGGGCAACTGACGACCGAGGTGATGGGCCGGGGCATGGCCTGGCTGGACACAGGCACCCACGATTCGCTGCTGGAGGCGTCCAGTTTCATTCACACCATTGAGCAGCGGCAGGGATTGAAGATCGCCTGCCTGGAGGAGATCGCGTACCGGCAGGGGTTCATCGACAGGGCGCAGATGGAGCGGCAAGCAACGAGGCTGGGCAAGAGCAGCTATGGCGAATATCTGCTCCGGGTGCTTGACGAGAAGGTGTTCTGATGCGCGAGAGCGGCACCCTCCCGCGGATTCTGGTGACTGGAGCGGGCGGGCAGGTGGGCGGTGCGCTGCTGCGTACGCTGGCTCCGCTGGGCGAGGTGGTTGCTCCGAAGCGGACGGAGTTGGACCTTGCCGATGCCGACTCGGTGCGGCGTGCCATGCGCACGTGGCAACCCCGCTGGGTGGTGAATGCCGGCGCCTACACGGCGGTGGACAAGGCAGAGAGCGAAGTGCAGCTGGCGCGTGCGATCAATGCAACGTCGCCGGGCGTGCTTGGCGAAGAGGCATGTGCGGCCGGCGCTGTGGTTGTGCACTTCTCGACTGACTATGTCTTCGATGGCGCCAAGGACTCGCCCTATGTGGAGACGGATGCAACTGGGCCGTTGAATGTCTATGGGCGGACGAAGCTCGAGGGCGAGCAGGCCCTTGCAGCCAGCGGAGCAGCCCACCTGATCTTCCGTACGAGTTGGGTATACGGCGCTACGGGGAAGAACTTTGCGAAATCGATTTTGCGCATGGCTCGGGAGCGCGACACCTTGCGCATCGTGGCCGACCAGCACGGTGCGCCGACTTGGAGCGAAGACCTGGCGCGAATGACGGCCCACGTGATGGAGCAATTGGAAACGAAGGCCGAGCAGGCCGACAGCCATCTAAGTGAGGCGGTTTCCGAAGTGGGCGGTGTCTTTCATGCAGCCGGCGCGGGCGAGACGACCTGGTTTGGATTTGCGGAGAAGATCGTGGAGCAGGCCCGTCTGCTGGAGCCGCAGGCGAAGCTGGCCAGAGTTCAGGCGATCTCTACGGCGGAGTACCCGACCCCCGCGCGAAGGCCGGCAAACTCGCGGCTGGATTGTGCGAAGCTGGAGCGTACGTTCGGCTGGCGGATGCCGGAGTGGACTGAATCGATGCGGCTGGTGATCTCTCAACTGGGGCAGACTGCCGGAGGTTGAACCTATTCTGTCTCTCTATTAATTGAGGGGCTAACCCTTTGCGCCATGGTGTCAGGTTCGTGCGGGAGTGTATCCCCCTCAAGGTAAACTGTTACCGCAGTCGGCAGTGCGGCTTTATCCGCTGCCAGCCATGCGCCGAAGAACACGGCTGAGGCTTTGCCAGACAGGATCGGGATCGTGGATTTCTCCAGCAGGTTTTTCTTCCGCCGCACTCGTCGACACGTTTCCCTTTCCTTGGCCATGCAGCCAACGCCTCGCATGATCCGAAGTCTGCTGGTTTTGTGCTTCGCTGTCGTGCCGCTCGCGCCCGGTGTGGTAAGCGCGCAGGCCTACTCCAACGACGCAACGGCTCAGCCTCAGGCTCAGGACACCATCGATTTCGGCCAGCA
>DATCBR010000240.1:0-2284 GCA_036511765.1 Acidobacteriaceae bacterium
CATTGACGCTCACGCCGATCGCCTTCACGCCATGCAGCCCGCCATCGGACGCGCGGATCGCGCGCGCAATGGCCCTCGCCGCCGCTATCTCCGCCTGCGCTGCTGCCGGCAACTCGCCCGCCGCCGTCGCCGCCTGCAAATAAATGTTGTATGCAATCAGAAACCGCCGCGCGCCCACAGCAGAAGCGCCCGCCGTCGCGTGCACCTCGGGTCCGCCCACGTCCGGCCGCCGCAGCGGATCGCGATGCGCCGTCTCCCGCAACCCCTCAAACTGGCCGCGCCGCACATCCTCCAGATTCATACGGTCTGCGCGCGCCGCTGCCGCCTCGTAGAAATACACCGGCACCGCAGCGCGCCGCCACATCTCCATCCCCGCCTGCCGCGCCAGCACCGCGCACTCCGCCAGGGAGATACCGCTGACCGGCACAAACGGCACCACATCCGCCGCCCCGATGCGCGGATGCGCGCCGGACTGCTGCGTCAGATCGATCAGTTGCGCTGCCTTCACCACTCCCCGCACCGCAGACTCCACCACAGCCGCTGGCGGCCCGGCAATCGTCACCACAGACCGGTTGTGCGCCGCATCCATCGACCAGTCCAGCAGGCGCACCTCGTCCACGCGCATTGCGGCGACGATGGCCGCAACCTTGACCGCGTCCGTGCCCTCGGAGAAGTTGGGCACGCACTCAACGATCGCGTCCGAATTGTGAGCAGGTGACATCGATTGGCTGAATCCTTGTCATTCCGCAGCGTTCGCCGCATTGCGGTGAATGCGGAGGAATCTGCTTTTATTGCGCGACCCTAACATCGTGTCGCCTACTGCCACCAGGTATATCCCAGAGAGAACTGCACGCTGGCGTTCACGCCCGGGTTCTTGTCGCCCAGCGACGCGCTGGAGACATGGATCGCGTTCGCGCCGAAATCCACCGACCGGTGCGGCGCGACAAAGTAGTGCACGCCCACGCCGAACTGCGGCGTAAAGTTCCACACGCTGGTGTCCGTATTCGGCGTGTTCTGGCCAACAGAGCTGTTCGTTACACCGCCGGAGTTCACCGGCGGGCCGCCCACCCCAGGGTATTTGTGGTTAGTCCACACCACGCCGCCCGCACCCTGTACCCACGGTGCGAAGTGCGGCGTACCGGCAAAGTTCCAGCGCAGAATGATCGGCGTAACGCTGGCGCCGGTAAATGTCCCGCCAACCTTGTACGGCGCGGAACAGTTCGCGAGGCCCGGCGAGCCGGCGATCGGCGTGCAGGTCTGCCGCTGCCCTACCGGCGTATACGACTGCCAGAACGGAAACACCTCAATGGCGTACTCGAAGTTGCCACGCAGCCAGCCGCCGCCCACATTGTCCGTCAGCACCTTGCCCGCGTGAACTCCGGCCATGAAGAACCGGAAGCTGTCGCGATCTTCTGTCAGGCCCACACCACCCTGCGCCTGCACACCCCACTCAAAGGGCTGCGATACGCTGCGTAGCGAGTTGCCCTGTATCGCCTGCGCCGAAGCAACCGATGGCACCAGCGCCAGCGTGAAGAGCAGGAAAAAATTGCGAAGTGTCAGACTCAAGCCAAAGCTCCGTTCCAATGCATAACCTGCGCGGCCCATAAACAAACGAAAGCCGCCGGCGATGCGGCGGCCCTCAGACACCTTCAAGGACTCCGCCTTCATCCCGCCGCTGCGACCGCCGCCTCGTCCATATCGAAGTTGCTGTAGACGTTCTGCGTGTCGTCCAGGTCTTCCAGCGCCTCCAGCAGCCGCATCATGGCCGCGGCCTGTGTCCCTTCCAGCTTCTGATACGTCGACGGAATCATCGTCACCTCGGCCACATCCGGCTCGATCTTCGCCGCCTTGATCGCTGCCAGCACGGCGTCGAACTCCCTGGGGTCGGTCGTAATCTCCCAGCTATCGCCGTCCTCGGAGAGGTCTTCCGCGCCGGCATCCAGCGCAATCTCCGTCAGCTTGTCCTCATCCGCAGCAGACTTCGGCACTACGATCAGCCCCTTCTTCGTGAACAGGTAGCCGACCGAGCCCGACTCGCCCAGGTTGCCGTTGTTCTTTGAGAACATGTGGCGCAGCTCGCTCACCGCGCGGTTCTTGTTGTCCGTCAGCACCTGCACCATCACAGCCACGCCGCCCGGCCCATAGCCCTCATAGAGGCTCTCTTCGTAGCTCACGCCCTCAAGCTCGCCGGTGCCGCGCTGGATCGCGCGCTTGATGTTGTCCGCCGGCATGTTCTCGGCCTTCGCGGCAGCAATCGCGGTGCGCAGACGCGGGTTGCCGTCCG
>DATCBR010000241.1:0-3149 GCA_036511765.1 Acidobacteriaceae bacterium
AGCGGCGGCCCAGGTAGAACCAGAGCGAGTCCGCGAGAATGCAGGCCGCTACAACGGCCAGAAGCGAGGAAAAGCTATGCACCCGGTGCGTGGCACTCAGGGTCCCGGCAGTGAGCAGCACCGGGATGCTGGGGATAGGAAGGCCGAGCTGCTCCGCCAGCACCCACACAAAGAGGATGGCAGTGGCGTGACGGACAAAGAATTCCGTGGCGATCGGCATGAGGGGTTCCCTGCCCTATATAGATGATGACGAGCGGCGATCGGATTGATAGAAACTTTGGCCTGCGTCAACCATGCACGCGGGCGCTGCGCAGTTACATGGCAGGCGGGTGGTGCGTGTCCACCTTCGGCGACTCACGCTTGGGCAGACTTTTGACGCCGCCGGGGTTCACCGTGTCCCGCAGCTCCTTGGAGGGCTTGAAGAAGGGGACGCGCTTGGCCGGCACATCGACACGCTCGCCGGTCTTAGGATTGCGGCCGATGCGGGCGTTTCGCTGACGTGTGCGGAAGCTGCCGAAGCCGCGGATCTCGATCTTATCGCCGGCTTTGAGCGCGCCGATAACAGACTCGAAAAGGGTATCGACGATGATTTCGCCGTCGCGCCGGGTCAGGTCCCCCAGGGCGGTTACGCGGTCCACCAGATCGGCTTTGGTCATCGTCGTCTCTCCTTGCAGGAACTGCGGTTCATCCTAGCTTATCGCTGATTGTAGATGGGATGCACAGTCTTAGGCGGCCCGGCGTGGAAAAAATAACGCCCTTGCTGCAACGCAGCCTGCCGGCTGGACTCGGTCCGCCGGGGTCTTGGCAAAAAAGACGGCACGGACGTTTCCATCCGTGCCGGGAGGCCAGTGACGCAACTTGTTTCGACCTGAGTGCCGGGCCGAAGAATCTTCGAGCAGATCGCTCTACGGACGAGAATACCACAAAACGGAGAAATGCAAGAGGAAGCTACAGAAAAATGTAGGAGCGCAGTTTGCTCAGGAGATTCGCCCAATCCGCCGTGCCATGTCCGCATCGCGGGAGGTGATGCCGCCAGCATCGTGCGAGACGAGGGCGAGCCTGACGCGGTTGTAGCGGATGTCAATGTCCGGGTGGTGGCCAGCCTGTTCGGCCAGCTCGCCGACGCGATTCACGAAGGCCAGGGCAGTGACAAAGTCCTTGAAGTCCCAGGCCCGGACGAGCTGGCCGTTGTCCAGCTTCCACTCGGGAAGTTCACGGGTGAGGGCGGCGAGTTCGTCCTGGGAGAGCGTCTGTTTATCGGGTGCCATTGAGGAGACCTCCGCGGCCGCGATCGTACGCGCAGGCGCAAAGCCGATGCTACGCGCGCTGCGGAGACGCGTGCAACTACGACTGGGCGCAACTAGGACTGCGTGCAACTAAGACTGCGTGCAATACGAATCCGGTGCGGGTTGACGCTGTAGGGCAGGCGGGACTAAGCGCCAAGGCCGAGAATGCCGCAGGCGCCGCGCTCCACCCGCTGGCGCAGGTCGATCCAGAGAGATTCCGGCAGGCGCAGAAAGACGTCTACGATCCTGGGGTCGAACTGGTCGCCTTTGCAGCGCGCGATCTCAAGGCTGGCCTCGGCAAAGCTACGGCCTTTGCGATACGGGCGGTCGGAGGTGATGGCGTCCAGCGTATCGGCGATGGCGAAGATGCGCGCGCCGAGCGGGATCTCCTCACCGCGCAGCCCGCGCGGATAGCCGGAGCCGTCGAAGGTCTCCTGGTGTGCGTAGACAATCTCGGCGGCATCGCGCAGAAACGGTATCTTGCGGATCATCTCGTAGCCGCGATCGCAGTGCTGCCGCATGATCTCGCGTTCTTCAGGGGTGAGCTTGCCGGGCTTGAGAAGAATGGCGTCGGGGATGGCGATCTTGCCGATGTCATGCAGAAAGGCGCCACGAGCAATGATGCTGAGCTGGTCCTGGTCCATGCCTATCGTGCGCGCCAGCGCAACGGTGTAGGCGGTGACGCGGCGGGAGTGGCCTTCGGTCTCGGAGTCGCGCAGATCGAGCGCATCGCCCATGGCCTCGAGCGTGATGTCATAGCTGCGTTCCAGGTCGCGCATGGCGGCGCGCAGGCGGCTGGTGCGCGCGGAGACGATCTCTTCCAGGTTCTGGCGGTACTCGATGTTCTGCCGCTGCAGACGTCCATGCTCCAGCGCGCGCGCAACCACGGCAACCAACTGGGCACGATCGAACGGCTTGAGCAGATAGTCGATTGCGCCGCGGCGAAAGGCGTTGGTGGCCACGCGGATGTCATCGACGCCGGTGAGCATGACGACCGGAACGCCGGGATAGTCTGCGCCGATGCTGTCGAGCAGGTCGAGGCCGTCGCGACCGGCCATCATGACATCGCACAGCACGAGGCTGCAGCCGGGGTCGTCCTGCAGATAGCGGAGCGCATCCACAGCGCATGAGGCGGCGCCGGCCTCAAAGCCACTGGCGGCAAGCATGGCGGCGACGGCACGCAGCACTACGGAGTCGTCGTCGACGACCAACACGCGCACGGGATCGGGTGAGAGATCGCGCGCCGGTGCGGATTCGATTGCCTGCGGTTCCATGCACCGTACCTGCTTTGCGAGGTGACGAACGCGCCGCGGTAGCAGACGCGAACCTCTGATGCGTCTATCGGCTGCCAGGCGATATAGCTTCAGCCACTTATGATCGAACTGGGAGAAGAATGATGAGCAAAACGGAAGAGACTGTCTGGGCAGAGGTCGACCGCTACATTACCGGGGCGGTTCCCCACAATGATGCAGCGCTGGACGGGGCCATTGCGGCAAACAAGCAAGCGGGGCTGCCGGCGATCGACGTGTCCGCCCCCCAGGGAAAGCTGCTGCATCTGCTGGCGCTGGCCGTGGGCGCCAAGCGAATTCTGGAGGTTGGCACGCTGGGCGGCTACAGCACCACATGGCTGGCGCGTGCTCTGCCACTGGACGGACGCGTTGTGACGCTGGAGTATTCGCCCAGGCACGCCGAGGTCGCGCGCAAGAACCTGGACGCGGCAGGTATGGGTGCGAAGGTGGAGATTCGCGTGGGCGCGGCGGCGGAGTCGCTGGAAAGGTTGGCGTCCGAAGGCGTGCTGCCGTTCGATCTGATCTTTATCGACGCGGACAAGAAGAACAATGCGGCATATGTGCAATGGGCGCT
>DATCBR010000242.1:0-9200 GCA_036511765.1 Acidobacteriaceae bacterium
CGACCTCGGCTCGTGGGCCGCGCTGCATGAGCACCTCTCGCGCAACGCGCCGGAAGGCGATGCCGCCAATGTCGCCGACGGCGCTAACGGCGCTCCGGTCGCCATCGACGCCCAAGGCAACTACGTCTTCGCTCCCGGCAAGACCGTCGCGTTACTCGGCGTCGATAATCTGGTCGTCGTCGAGACCGAAGATGCCATCCTCATCACCACGCGCGATCATTCGCAGGATGTCGGCAAGGTGGTCGGCGAGCTGAAGGCCCGTGGGCGGCAGGATTTAGTCTGAAGATTCACATACTATTCCGCGGACCATCGAGCGACCACCGTCCGGCGCATTACAAGGAGCGATTGACGGCAGATGGCAGAGAAGACAGCAGTCAAGTTCGGCACCGACGGATGGCGCGGCATCATCGCCGACGACTTTACCTATCAGAACGTGCGTGTCGCCGCGCGCGCCATCGCCCATTACGTTCTCAAGCATGAAGACCCCAAACGCGGCGTCTGCATCGGTTGGGACACGCGCTTCGGCTCACAGACCTTTGCCGGCGTGGTCGCGGATGTGCTGGCGAACGCGGGGATCCCCGTCGCGCTTGCAAAAGAAATCACTCCCACGCCGGCGCTCTCCTACGCGGTGCGCGGGCGCAAGGCCGCCGGCGGCGTGATGATTACCTCCAGCCACAATCCCGCGCAGTGGAACGGCGTGAAGTACAAGGCCAGCTACGGCGGCTCCGGCACGCCAGCCATCATGACCTCCATCGAGAGCTATCTCGGCCAGCCACTGCCCGCTGCTCCCGCGAAGGCAAAGATCGAAGAAGTAACCTTCAACCCGGAGTACGTCACCGCGCTGGCCCGCTTCGTTGATCTCCACGCCATCCACGCATCCAAATACCGCTTCCTCATCGACGACATGTACGGCTGCGGCCGCGGCGTCATCTCCTCCATCTTCAGGCGCGCGGACGTTCCTTTCGTCGAGATCCGCAGCGAGTGGAACCCGCTGTTTCCCGGCATCAATCCCGAGCCCATCCTGCCCCACATCAAGGCCGCGCAGGAGGCAGTGGTTGCGAACAAGTGCCAGGCGGGCCTCATCACCGATGGCGACGCCGACCGCATCGGCGCGGTAGATGAGCACGGCAACGTCGTCGACGCGCACAAGGTATTCGCTGTGCTCCTCAACTGGCTGCTGGAACGGAAGAAGTGGCCGGGCGACGTGACGCGCGCCTTCAACACCACCAAGATGATCGATCGCATCGCCGCGAAACATGGCCGCAAGCTGCATGAGCACGGCATCGGCTTCAAGTACGTCGTCGACCTGATGCTGGAGCGCGAAGTCCTCATCGGCGGCGAGGAGTCAGGCGGCATCGGCGTCAGCAAGCACCTGCCGGAGCGCGATGGCCTGCTGAACGCACTGCTGATCGCCAACGTCATGGCCGACGAGAAGAAGACCCTCGGCCAGCTTGTCGCCTCCTTGCAGTCTGAATACGGCGAGCATCAATACGGCCGCATCGACATGCACATCGATGAAGAGCTCAAGCAGTCCGCGATCGCTCGCGCCCGCACCATCGAGCCCGGTGCAACCATGGCCGGCACGAAAGTCCTGCGCGTGGAGACGCTGGACGGCATCAAGTTCTTCCTGGAAAACCCGGCCTGCGCAAGCCTGCCGAACGCCGCCGAGACCTGGCTGCTGCTGCGCGCCTCCGGCACCGAGCCCCTGCTGCGCGTCTACTGCGAGAGCTGCTCCATGGACTCTGTCAACGCAGTTCTCGAAGCCGGCCGCCAGTTCGTCCTCGCCGGGCGAACGGCGTAATGGTGAAACTGGAAGCTGTGGAACAGCCGCCCACGCGCAAAACGAACCAAGTCACCATCCGCACCCAGGGCCTGCTCTTCGATATGGACGGCGTGCTCGTCAGCTCCATCGGCGCCGTCGAGCGCTGCTGGAAGCAGTGGTGCGCAAGGTACAGCGTTCCCAACGGCGACAGCTTTCAAGTCCCGCATGGCAAGCGCGCCATCGACATCGTGCGTCTGCTGAAGCCGGAGTTCAACGAGCAACAGGTGGCAGACGGCCTGCGCGTCATCGAAGACCTCGAGATCGCCGATACGGCAGACCTCGCCGTTCTTCCCGGCGCCAAAGAGCTTTTACAAAAACTCCCCGCCGATCGCTGGACCATCGTTACCTCCGCGACCAAGCGGCTGATGCTCGGCCGCCTCGCGGCGGCGGGACTTCCTGTGCCGCCACAGATCATCTCCGGCGACATGGTGGAGCGCGGCAAGCCTGACCCGGAGCCTTATCGCCGCGGTGCAGAGCTGCTGGGCCTGGCGCCCGCGGATTGCATCGTCGTCGAAGACGCGCCCTCCGGCGTGGGAGCGGGCATCGCTGCCGGCTCCCGTGTTCTTGGCATCCTTGGAACGCACCATCCGCAGGAGTTGCACGAGGCCACATGGCTCGCTCAATCCCTCAATGCAGTTCAGGTCCGCGTTGTTGCTGACGGCATGGAAATCAGCTTTGCGAATACCGCCGGCGCACTAACGCCCGCGTAGCATCCCGTCCACCAACCGCAGATCGTCTTCTGTGTCGACACCGATGGTGTCATGCGCGGTCGGCTCAACGTAGATGTCGATGCCGTTCTCGAGGAAGCGCAGTTGCTCCAGCCGCTCCGTCTGCTCGAGCGTACTCGCGGGCAGAGAAGGGAAGCGTGCCAGCGCTGCCTTGCGGTACGCGTACAGCCCGATATGCTTCCAGTACTCCGGACTCGCGCCATCGCGGTCGTAAGGGACTGTCGCCCGTGAGAAATACAGCGCACGTCCGTCGGCCGCCGTCACCACCTTCACCGCGTTCGGATTCGCAATGTTCTCCGGCGTGCAGCGCACCTTCAGCGTCGTCACCTCAACCTCCGCCCGCTCAAAGGGCCGCAGCAGCGCAGTGATATGTTCCGGCCGGATCAGCGGCTCGTCACCCTGGATATTCACGTAAACATCCGCATCGATCCTCTGCGCAATGGCGTGCACGCGGTCTGTCCCGCTCGCCAACTCCGCTGAGGTCAGCTCAACCGCGATGCCGCGCACCTCGCACAGCGCCACCACTTCATCGGAATCCGTCGCTACGACCACGCCGTCCAACTGCGAACATGCGCGCGCCGCCTCCACCACCCACGCCAGCAGCGGCTTGCCTGCGATCTCGCGCAGCACCTTGCGCGGCAGCCGCGTGGAGGCCAGCCGCGCCGGAACGACGCCAAGTGTGCGAAGAGTCTTACTCATTAGGAAAACGAAGTGGATGCCTGCTCTGATTATCGCGCGCGGGCTTCGCTCACGCTCGGCTTACTTCGCCCACGCCAGGCCGTCCGCGCCCGGCCCCACCGTGATCAACCGCCGCACCTTCATCGTCGCCACATCGATCTCCGCGACCTGCCCGCTCGTGTTGCAGGAGACATACGCCGTCTTGCCGTCCGGCGTAATCAGCACCTCCTGCGGCACCGGCGGCACGTCGATCGTCTGCGCCACGGCCATCATTCCCAGGTCCACCACCGCAACCTGGTTCGCCCGCTGCATGGCAATCAGCAGAAAGCGACCGTCCTTGGTCGGCGCCGCGCCATAGCCGCGAGCCGGCAGCGGAATCGTCGTCTTCACCGTGTTGGTCGCGGTGTCGATGACGACAAGATCCGGCTTCGCCTGGTCCGAGGTAAATATCAACTTGTCGTCGTTTGAGATTGCGATGCGCTGCACATTGCGCGAGATCGGAATCACTGCAATCGTCTTGCGTCCGGCCATGTCCAGCACTGAGACCGAGCCCGCACCAACGTTGGTCGTGTATCCGCGCTTCCCGTCATGCGACAGGATGAACATGTGCGACTGCTCCGCGCCCGTCGGCACCGATCCGACCACCTTCTCCGTCTTCGGGTCGATGATCGTGATCGTCTTGTCCAGTTCCGTCGTCACGTTCACCTGGCCGGTCGCCGGGTTGATCAGCGGCATGTGCGGCCGCACGCCGTGATCGAAGTCGATGGTGCCGGTGATCTTGCGCGAGGGCAGGTCGATCACCAGGATCTGATGGCCGTCGATGCCCGGATTGCCCACACCGGTGCTGCCATAGATAGGCAGCCACACCGTCTTGCCGTCCGGCGAGGCGATCACCTCATGCGCGTGCACGCCCGGCGTGTTCTCCGCGATCACGGCGACCTCTTTCCCGGCCACGGGATCGATAACGCTCAGCGTGGCGTTCGACTGGTTCACCACCAGCAGCGATTGCGCGCCCGCGCAAGCAGCAGGCAGAAGGGCGGAAAGGGCGAGCAGCGGGAGAAGGCGTTTGAAGTCAGTTCGCATGGCGGGAGAAGTATAGCCGCTCCAGGGCCAGTGCCGCTTTCGGCGTGGTGCCCCCTCAGGATTGTCCAACGATCCACCGTCTATGTTGAGTACGATTCGGTTGTACCTCCGGTCCAACATGCAACCGGACGCCAAAAAGCGCAAAATGGCAGCAGGCCGAATCTCCGGGAGAAGGGAGGTGGGGACGCAATGAAAATCGGCAGACTTGCCTTCCTGGTCAACCGCTACAGAGTGGCCTCTCTTCTGATTCACGTTGGTGCCCTGATCGGGATTGGCGCGCTCCTCAGACACATCGCAACGGCCAGGCACAACACCTCCCCGGTCACACCGGTGACCGCGCATCATCTTGTTCTCTCGATGCCGGGCAGCACTGAAACGGGATCCCCCAAAGCCCCGCCGAAGAATGTTGCGCAGCTCAAGCCGGCCTCCCCTTTGCTGGCAGTTCCCAGGCCGCAGCGGAAGGGCCAGCTCAGTCAAATTCCCCACACAGGCGAAGGCGTCCTGGGCCACAGCGCATGGGGCAAAGGCGAGATCACGATTGCGTACACGAAGTTCTTCCCGCACCCGGCGCCGGATCTGTCAACCATGCCTCCGGGCACGGAAGGCGATGTGGTCCTGACGGCGCTGATCGACGAACAGGGAAAGATCAGCGGTCTCACCCTTCTGGCAGGCATCGGCCCCGTGATTGACCATGAAGTCATCCAAACCGTGCGCCAGTGGACCTTTACCCCGGCCACGAAAGATGGCCTGCCCATCTCCAGCAGGCAGGAACTGCACTTCCACTTCAGAAGCTCGCGAGACAGCTAGCCCATCGCCAGGCCGGTGGAGACCTTCACTCATCCGCTTTCAAGTATCCTGCCGCTTCAAGTAATCCCCGGGGTTCAAGTATCCCTGGGGTTCGAGTATCATGGACGAAGTTGTGCAGTCGCGCCTTACCAACCACGCGCGGAGCACAACCCCAGCCTTTGCAACCTTCCCACCCGGCGGCGTAGCTCAGATGGTTAGAGCGACGGACTCATAACCCGTAGGTCGGCAGTTCGATTCTGCCCGCCGCCACCAGCCTCCTGCCCCTGTCATTCCCGCACTCGCTAGCCAATTGGCCGAGGAGTATCATTACGGCTATCGGCCCGCCGGCGCGGTACGTCCAAAGCAATGCGCCGTTGCAGTTCCCCCCGATTGGAGCGCCTTCTTTCACATGCCCAAGATCTCCAAAATCCTGTTGCTTGCCGTCTCCGTCGTTCTGGTTCTCGTGGTCTTCCTTGGTGTCAACTGGAGGGGCGTGCGCGCTGCCTCCGCCACTGCCGGCCAGGACGGCGCCTACCGCCAGATCAACGTCTACAGCGACGTGCTGCAGAAGATCCAGGACGACTACGTCACCCAGCCCAACATTCCGGAGGTGACCAACGGCGCCCTGCGCGGTCTGCTGGAATCGCTGGATGCAGACTCCAGTTATCTGACCGCGAGCGACTACAAGGCATACAAGGCGGATGAAGGCGGCAAAACCGCACAGGTCGGCATCAACGCCTCCAAGCGCTACGGCTATGCCATCGTCGTCTCGGTGGTCCCCGGCAGCCCGGCGGACAAGGCCGGCCTGGTGGACAACGACATTCTTGAGGCGATCGACGGCAAGGACACGCGCAACATATCGCTGGCCATGATTCAGCGCCTGCTGCAAGGCGCGCCCGGTTCGACGCTCACCGTCGGCGTGGTGCGGCCCAGCAAGCCTGAACCGGACAAGATCTCCATGACGCGCGCTATCATCACCGAGCCGCCGGTCAAGGAAGACCAGTATGAGAATGCCTCCATCCTCTACCTCAAGCCGGCAACCATTGACCGCGCCCATGTGGACGAGATCCAGGCCCGGCTGAAGCAGATGCCGAAGTCCGGCAACAAGAAGGTCCTTCTCGACCTGCGCGACGTAGCCTCAGGCGACATGAGCGAAGGCATCCGGCTGGCAAACTTGTTCCTCAACGGCCAGATGATCGGCTCGCTCGAAGGCCAGAAGTTTCCCAAGCAGGTCTTCTGGTCCGACGCCGCAAAGAGCGTCAGCCCCAACGCGCCGCTCATCGTGCTGGTGAACCGCGGCACCGCCGGCGCTGCGGAACTCGTCGCCGGCGCCATTCTGGACGACAAGCGCGGCGACGTCGTAGGCGAGAAGACCTTCGGCGAAGGCGGCCAGCAGAAGACCTTTGAACTGGCCGACGGCGGCGCGCTGATCCTCACCATCGCCAAGTACGAGTCCCCATCAGGAAAGAAGCTGCAGGACGAAGGCGTCACCCCCAACGTTCCCATCACTGCCCCCGCCGAGGAGCAGGCTGACGTCACCGATGAGAGTCTGCCGCAAGGTCCTGCTCCTGCTGCTGCCCCAGCCACTGCTCCGACGACTGCGCTCCCCAAGAAACCAAGCGTTCAGGTGGATGAACCCCTCACCAAAGCGCTGGACCTGCTGAAGGCCAAGCCGGCGTAAAGTCTTCCTCAGTTCAAACTTTCAGGCTCCGTCCATTATCAGGGCGGGGCCTTTTTCCTGCCATCTGCTTTTCGTGGCGGATTGTCCTCCGCCCGCGCCATACTATGGGTGAAGCAGCCGTGACCACTCTCTTCAACGACGAGCAGCAGATCCATACAAAGCCGCCCTGGTGGCGCAGGCTCTTTCCCTGGCGCGGGTTCCATCTGGTGCATGGCCCCGCCTATCCCACACGCCGCATCGCCGTCCGCGCCACCTTCTTCACACTACTGCTGCTCTCTGCGCTCTTCGGAGCGATGTGCGGCTTGATGCTGATCTATTCAGTCGACCTCCCGCAGATGGACGACCTGCTGCGCTATCGCCCGGACACCACAACGGAGTTGCTCGACATCCACGGCCGCGAGATCGGCTCCTTCGCGCTCGAGCGCCGTGTCGTCGTCCCCTACAGCGATTTCCCGCCGGTCCTGCGTCACGCGCTCATCTCCATCGAAGACAAGACCTTCGAGCGCAACTGGGGCGTCAACCTCATCCGCGCCGTCGGCGCCGCCTGGCGCGACCTCCACTCGCGCAGCCGCGCACAGGGCTCCTCCACGCTCACCATGCAGTTGGCGCGCAATCTCTTCCTCTCGAATGAGAAGACCTACGGCCGCAAGTTCCAGGAGGTACTCCTCGCCGTACAGATCGAGCGTGTCTTCACCAAGGACCAGATCTTCGCGATGTATGCGAACCAGATCTACCTCGGCCACGGCACCTACGGCTTTGAGGCGGCCAGCCAGTTCTACTTCTCGAAACACGTGCGTGACCTGAACCTCCCCGAAGCCGCGCTGCTGGCCGCGCTGCCCAAGGGTGCCGAATCCTACTCGCCCATCAACCATCCGGAGCGCGCGCTGCGCCGCCGCAATCTAGTCCTCGCCGAGATGCGTCAGGACGGCAGGCTCACCCGCGGGCAGGAAGAGGCAGCCGCAGCCATGCCGCTCGGCCTGCACATCCAGGCCGCGCCCAACTCTGAGGCCCCCTACTTCGTCGAGGAGGTGCGCCGCCAGTTGGAGCGCCAGTTCGGGCCCGATGAGGTGCACGGCGCCGGCCTGCGCATCTACACCACGCTCGACCTCGACCTGCAGCGCGTCGCCAACAAGGCCGTGCTCGACGGCATCGCCGCCTATGAGCGCCGTCACGGCTGGAAGGGCCATCTCCAGAACATCGTCCGCGAAGGCCAGGACCCCGCCACCTATCAGCACCCGGACTGGAGCGGTCTCGCCGTCCAGCCCGGCGGCTACTATCACGCGCTGGTCACGGAGGTCGCGCCCTCCCGCGTCATGGTGAAGATCGCGCGCACCCGCGCAGCACTCACTCCCGCCGACTGGAAGTGGACCGGACAGTCCTCAGGCAGTGCATTCCTCAGCGTGGGCGACATTGTCTATGTCCGTCTGGCGGAGGGGGTAATCTCCGAAACCGGTCCACAGCCCGTCGGCGCCATCACCCGCGCCGCGCTCGAGCAGGACTCCGGCGCACAAGCCTCCATGATGGCCGTCGACAACGCCAGCGGCGAGGTGCTCGCCATGGTCGGCGGGCGCGACTTCGCGCTCTCGCAGTTCAACCGCGCCACGCAGTCGCAGCGCGAGGTCGGCTCCTCCTTCAAGCCCTACGACTACACCGCCGCGGTCGAGGCCGGCGCCAAGCCTACCGACATCATCGTCGACGGCCCCGTCAGCTTCCCCACGCCCAACGGCCCCTACACCCCGCACAACTACGAGGGTGATTACAAGGGCGCGATGACCCTGCTCAACGCCTTCGCTGAGTCGCGCAATATCCCCGCGCTCAAGCTGGCGAATCAGGTCGGCATCCGCAAGGTCATTGAAACCGCGCACCGCTTTGGCGTTACCGCCAACATCCCACCCTTCCTGCCCATCGCCATCGGCGCGGCCGACATCTCGCTCTATGAGCAGGTGCAGTCCTACTCGGTCTTCCCCAACGACGGCATCCGCATCCAGCCGCACTACATCCGCAAGGTCACACAGGCCGACGGTGTGCCGCTCGACGAGCCGCCGCCGCAGGTCGCCGAGGTCATCTCCGTGGACATGGCGCGCACCATGATGCAGTTCCTTGAGGCCGTCACCCACTTCGGCACCGGCGCCGCCGCCGCGCAGCTCAAGCATCCCTTCGGCGGCAAGACCGGCACCACCAACGACTTCACCGACGCCTGGTTCCTCGGCTTCTCACCCTCCGTCACCTGCGGCACCTGGATCGGCTTCGACAACCGCCAGTCCCTCGGCGACAAGGAGACCGGCGCCAAGGCCGCACTGCCTATGTGGATGGACTTCATGCGCGCCGCCATCGCCGGCAAGCCGGATGAGCAGTTTCCGACAGGCGGGCAGCCGGAGAAGCAACTGGATCTTCCCATCAACGCGCCGCCCGGAGCTCCGCC
>DATCBR010000243.1:0-6412 GCA_036511765.1 Acidobacteriaceae bacterium
GAGAATCGCGGGCGAGTGCGCGAGGGCGCGGGCAAAGCTGATGAGCTGCTTCTGTCCGGTGGAGAGCGTGGCGCCGCGTTCACGGACGGGTTCGGCGAACTGCTGTGGCAGCGTGCGGATAAAGTCGGCGATGTTGACCTCTTCGCAGGCGCGTTCGAGCTGGCCATCGGTAATCCACGACGACCCAAGACGGACATTGTCCGCAATTGTTCCGGTGAAGAGGAACGGGTCCTGCAGTACGACGCCGAAGCGGCGGCGCAATGCGGTAAGGTCCTGTTCGCGCACGTCGATGCCATCGACCAATACTGAGCCGTGCTGGACATCGTAGAAGCGCATCATCAGAGCGGTGATCGTGGTCTTGCCGGCACCGGTGTGCCCGACGATAGCGGCGGTCTCACCCGGTGCGATGGTGAAGGAGACGCCGCGGAGGACCCATTCGATCTCGGGATCGGGGACAAAGTCAGCGTCTGCAGAGCGCGATCCAGCCTGCTCTGCGGCCCGCGGATCGTAGGCGAACCAAACGTTGCGGAATTCTATCGACCCGGTTCCGTCGCCTTGAACAGGCATAGGCGGAGAGACGATCGTTGGTTCGGTATCGATCAGACGGAAGACGCGTTCGCTGGCAGCCATGGCGGCCTGCAGAATGTTGTACTTCTCGCTGAGGTCCTGGATGGGCCGGAAAAACCGCTGCGCGTACTGAATGAAGCCGATGAGCACACCGATGGTGACGGTGCCAAAGAATCCGGACGCATGCGGGCCGGGCAAACCGATTGCCGTAGCGGCGCGCAGAAAGGCATCGTTGTGCAGTACAGCGCGGCCGCCCACCCAGATGACCAGCGCGATGGCGGTTGAAGATAGGAATTCAACCACAGGGTAGTACCACGCGTAGGCGAAGATGGCGTCGGTCCAGGCCTGCTTGTTTTCAGAATTGACTCCGGAAAAGTCGGAGAAGGCGCGGCGCTCGCGGTTGAAGAGCTGAACCACGGACATCCCGGATACGTACTCCTGCGTAAAGGAGTTGATCTTCGCGGTGGCGGCGCGCTGGCGGCGGTAACTCTCGCGCACACTGGCGCGAAAGACGCTGGTAGCGAAAAGAATTGCGGGGATAACGGCGAGCGTCAGCAGAGCGAGTGGCCAGTTGATGCTGACCATGATGGCGACGATGAAGCTGAGGGTGAAGATGTCCTCAAAGATGGCCAGCACGCCGGAGGTGAACATCTCGTTCAACGCATCGACGTCGGAGGTAAGTCGTGTGACGAGGCGGCCGACGGGGTTGCGATCGTAGAAGGCCGGTGACATGCGCTGCAGATGGCGGAAGATCTGGCTGCGCATGTCGAACATCACCTTCTGTCCTGTCCACTGCATCAGGTAGGTCTGTAGCAGTTCCAACAGAAAAGTGAAGAGAAGACAGCCGAGATAGATCGCTGCGATATCGGTGATGCCGTTGAAGGCGGAGGAAGGATGGAGATGCCGAGGCAGCCACGAGAGCAACCACAGAAGCTTTGCTGAGCCGGGGTGCGCCGCAGCATTTGCGGGGGAGGCGCCCGACATATAGGCGTCGATTGCAATGATGACCAGCAGCGGGCCGATGGAGTCTGACGCAGCCTTGAGGATTGTTGCGACCGCTGAGATCCCGACCTGCAGGTTGTAAGGGCGCAGGTAGGTGAGCAGGCGGCGCATCAACCGGCTGTCGTATGCCTTGCCGGCGACGTCATCTTCGTGTGCGCGGGCGGGCTTAGGCTGTTCGGCCTTCGCGTGGCGCGCGGCCTGATTCTGTTCGGTTGTCTGCGGTTCGGCCATCGGGAGATGTCTTACTGATTTTAGATGGCGGCGGGACAAAGAAGATTCGCTGCTAGGGTCTAACAAGTGGAGCGGACGCAATAGCCCCTTGCACCTCTCCCTGACCGGTTTTCTGTATGAAAACGACGGCATCGAGGTTGGCTGGATCGACGCCTGCTGGAATTTTGAAGGAAAACGGAAGCGGCGTAGCGGCTTTGCGCGCATCCCCGATCTTCACGAGCGAAAGCACGGTCGAGACGTGGGTTAGGGACCGGCCGCCGTTCTCACCACTGGCAACGCGTGTCGTCGCCGTCCGCTGAACGAGCGCGGCATACAGATCACTGCCGGGGAGCGGTGCTGGGCCGGCCTCAACTGAAACGGCTGCAGAGAGCTGAGAGCCGTGGACTTCAAGTGGGGAGAGGACCAGCCGCAGCTTGGGTGTGCGGGCCGCGGCCGCGACCGCGCGAAGGGCTTTGGCGGAATCGCTGCCCACGAACTGCTCGGCGCCATCGACGATCATCTGCGGGGTGTAGTTATCGTCGAGACGCAGGCGGCTCGTGTACTCGTTCTGACGGAGAGTGAGGTCGTGGGAGGAAAAGCGGTCACGCCAGCCCAGATGGTCCCAGTAGTCGACATGTTCTTCCAGCGCGATGACATTAGCGGACGCGATCGGCTGGTCCTGTTGAAGATGCGCGAGCAGAGCGTCCGCCGGTGGGCAGTCGGAGCAACCCTCGGAGGTGAAGATCTCGACCAGAACGGGACTGGCACTGGGTTGTTGGGCGGGAAGCTTTGCGGGCTGAGCAGGACGATTGTCCTGCTCAGCAGCCAGAACACGTGATTTGTGGGCATACATGAACGCCGTCACCGCCAGAGTGACCACCACTGCGGAGCATATGGCAACTAAGGCATGTGCGCGGGTATTTTTGAGACGAGACATGCTGTTCATCTTCTGCAACAGCAGATTAGACGAGAAGCCGAGCGAAACGGCGTGAAAGAATCAGAGCGTGAATGATTCGCTGGGCATTTACGTCTCTGTGCCGTTCTGCCGCGCAAAGTGCACGTACTGCAACTTTGCCTCAGGCGTATTCGGCGCGGAGCGCATGGGCGCGTACGTCGAGCAGGTGTGCGCAGAGATGCGGGAGGTGCGTGGACGGGTGGCGGGAATGGCCGCGCCGCGCGGCATCGATGCGGTCGAAATCCCGGGGCGGGTCGATTCAATCTATCTCGGCGGCGGTACGCCCAGCCTGCTAGGCGCGGAGCAGGTGCGGCGGCTGTTCGCGGTGTTACGTGAAGAGTTTGCGCTAAGCGTCGATGCCGAGATCACGCTGGAATGTGCCCCAGGGCAATTGAGCGACGGAACGCTGGAGGCCATGCTGCGCGCGGGTGTAAACCGAGTGAGCTTCGGCGTGCAGAGCTTTGTAGATGCGGAAGCGGCGGCGGTGGGCCGCCTGCATACGCGGGCGATGTGCCTGGAAGAGATTGCGCGCATGCGCACGGCGGGCGTCGCGAATTTGAATGTGGACCTGATCGCCGGGCTGCCGCGACAGACACGCAAGAGCTGGCGTGAATCGCTGGAGGTTGCGATTGCGAGCGGTGTGTCACACATCAGCGTCTACATGCTAGAGGTCGATGAGGACTCACGGCTGGGGCGCGAAGTGCTGAAAAGGGGAAACATCGAACAGAGAACAGGGAACAGCTTGCGCTACGGCGCGGGCGACGTGCCAACCGAGGATGAGACGGCCGAGTGGTATGCCGAGGCGTGTGAGCGGTTGGAGGCGGCCAACATCCGGCAGTATGAGATCTCGAACTTCGCACGAAATGGACATGAGTCCCGCCACAACGTCCGCTATTGGCAGCGCGGGCCGTATCTCGGCTTTGGCCTGGATGCGCATTCGATGCTGCGCAGCGGCGTGTGCGGAGTGCGCTGGGCGAATGGCGATGACCTGGATGCGTATATGGCGGATGTAGGGAAGGGCGGGGCAGGGAACAGGCATCAGAGATCAGGAAACAGCGGGAGCACTGGAAAACTGCAGGTCCTTTCAGACAAGAGGAAAGGCGTGTCAGACAAAGAGAAAGACATGCCAGCTGGGCCGGAGTGGATCGGCCGCGAGCAGGCCTTCGAGGAGGCGATGTTCCTCGGCCTGCGGATGAATGAAGGCGTCGATCTGAAGATGCTGCGCTCGGAGTTCGGCGTGGAATTGGTCTCTGCGGCAATCGATGAAGCAGCGGAGATCGAGGAGGCCGGGCTGATTGAGCGCGAAGGCGCGCATCTGCGGCTGACCGCACGCGGGCGAATGGTATCGAACGAGGTGTTCAGCAGGTTGCTGGTCGCTGCGCCCGCATGATTCTGCGACACACAGAGATTTAGAACTCCACCTTCAGCGTGCAGCCTTTCGCAGAAGATTCGCGCGCAAGCTCGAGCAGCCTCGCCACTTGATAGCCGGCCTGGGGTGTGACAGCCAGCGGGGCCGTGCCCAGGATGGAGTCACGCACATTGGCGTAGAAGCTGCGGTAGTCGCCGGGCAGTGTGCGGACCTGCTTTTCGACCAGCGTGGTTGGGTCGGTGGGATTGGGCGCGACGGCGAGCTTGCCCCACTCGCTCTCTTTCTCTTCGAGCCATGCATCAGATTCCGGCGAACCCGGCTGCAATCTGGGCACCTTCGCTCCGGCTACCAGCGCCGGCTCCTGGGGATCGAGACCGAATTTCACGAAGCTGCCGCTGGTGCCATGCAGGGTAAAGCGCGGCGCGTTAATGCACGCGAGGTAACTGGTGCGGCAGTGGACAAGCAGGCCTTTGCCGTTTGGCGCGCGCGCGCTTCCCTGGAGATCGTCTCCCGGAGAATAGTGGAGCGTGATGTCGAATGCGTCTTCTACATCAGTGACGTCGCGGTCGGCGCGGACGCTGGCGGTGATGGTCGCGGGTGCGCCGAAGAGGACTCGCGCTTGATCCACCAGGTGCGGGCCAAGATCGAACAACATGCCATGGGAGGGATCGCCCGCTTCCTTCCAGGTATTCTCGCGTGGCGTGGGGCGGAAGCGGTCGAAGTGCGACTCGAACGTGACGAGGCGGCCGACGGCGTTTTCCGCCAGCAGCTTCTTCACCGTCAGGAAGTCGCCGTCCCAGCGCCGGTTGTGGAAGGGGATGGCGTGGACGCCTTTGCGTTTGGCCAGATCGATGAGAGTGACCGCATCGGCACTGGTTGCGGTGAAGGGCTTGTCGATGACGACGTGCTTGCCAGCCTCGAGCGCGCGCGTGGCGAGCGAGAGGTGCGTCTCGTTGGGCGTGGAGAGGACGATCAGCTCGATGGACTTGTCGGCGAGCATCTCGTCCAGAGATCGATCAATGCGGGCAGAAGGATAGGCCCTCGCCGCCTCGTACCCTTTGCGCTGCAGGATCGACACCAGCTTGAGGCCAGGGACGGCGCTGACGAACGGCGCGTGGAAGACGCGCCCGCCCAGGCCGAACCCGATGACTCCGACGCCAATCTCGCGCGCCGCCATCTACGCCCTCTCAATCTCTTTGAGCGCGGGGTACATGCGGCGATAGCGCGCGTAGGTCTTCTCCATTGCGGCGGCGTCTTTGGGCGCGATGGTCTCGGCGACCTTGATCGTCGCCGCGCAGGCGGCCTCTACTGTGGGCCACTGGCCTACACCGACACCGGCCAGCAGTGCTGCCCCGAAGGCACCGCCCTCGTCGGCGGCGAGCAATTCCACTGCGTGGCCGTAGACGTCGGCCTGGATCTGTCGCCAGAGCGGTCCGCGCGCGCCGCCGCCGCCAAGCCGGATGCTGGTGACGGGAATCTCCAGCTCAGCGAAGAGCGAGAAGGTATCCCGCAAGCTCATGGCGACGCCCTCCATCACAGCGCGGACGAAGTGCGCGCGCCCGTGCGAGGCGGTGATGCCGGTGAACGCGGCACGCGCGTCGGGATCGAGATGTGGTGTGCGCTCGCCGAAGAGGTATGGAGCCCACAGCATGCCTTCGCATCCGGCGGGAATCTTCGCGGCGGCAGCCGTGAGTTCATCGTAGGGGACGCCGGCGGCGAAGGTGTCGCGCAGCCAGCGTAGCGAGAGACCAGCTCCATTGGTTACGCCCATCACGTGCCACAGACCGGGCGCAGCGTGGCAGAAGGTGTGCAGGCGGCCCAGGCGATCGAGCGTGGGCTTGGAAGTGGATGCGAACACAACGCCGCTGGTGCCTATGGTTGCGGAGACTGAACCCGGCCCAACAATGCCCATGCCTACTGCGCCCGCGCCCTGATCGCCCGCGCCTGCAGCAACCGGTGTGCCGGTGGCGAGGCCGGTGGCCGCAGCCCCTTCCGCGCTGATGCGCGCGCAGATCTCCGGGCCTTCATAGAGCTTCGGGAGCCAGCTCATCGGAATACCCGCGGCCTCGGCGACCTCGGTCGACCAGCGGCGATGCGTGACATCCAGCAGCAGCGTGCCGCTCGCCTCCTGCATGTCCATGGCGTACTCACCCGTCATGCGCAGGCGGACAAAATCCTTGGGGCAGAGCACATGCGCGATGCGCGCGAAGAGCTCCGGCTGGTGGGCGCGCACCCACAGCAGTTTGGTCAATGTAAAGTTGGGCAGCGCCGGGTTCGAGACCAGCTCGATCAGCCGCGCGCGGCCGATC
>DATCBR010000244.1:0-16421 GCA_036511765.1 Acidobacteriaceae bacterium
CCGCGGCAATCCTGCGAGCAATCTCCCCCGCCGCCATCACGTCGATGTCGTCCTCGGCAAAGTCGATTCCCGCCTCCATTCCCGCGATCAGCCCCACCAGCTCCGCCTTCGCCGGCGCGATTTCGCGAGCTAAAGCCCCGCCCATCTGTCGCGCCGCCACCCTCGCCTGCTCCATCGTGCTCGACTCGATCAGGTCGCCCACCGCCTCCGCCTGCGTCAGGTCGATCCGCCCCGCCAGAAACGCCCGCTGCGTGAACTCGCCCGGCTCCGCCAGCCTCGCGCCAATCTTTCCAGCGCCCGCCCCGCAGCACTGCCGCACCACATGCTCCAGCAGCACCGGCGCGCCATGCATCGCAATCTCGATTACGTCTTCGCCCGTATAACTGTGCGGCGCGGCAAAGTACGTCGCCACCACCTCATCCAGCACGCGCGGCTCGTCCGCCGACACCAACGATTTGTCATTCCGCAGCTTGCGATGCGAATCGCAAGCGGAGGAATCCGCTTCTCCACCGGAAACTTCTACAGAGCTCACATCCACCAGCTCCCCAAACCGCGCGCGCCCCGCCTCCAGCTCATGCCGCAGACGCAGCATCGGCGCAGCAATCTCCCGCGCCCGCGGCCCGCTCAGCCGCACCACCCCGATCCCGCCCCGCCCCACCGGCGTCGAGATCGCAACAATCGTGTCCTGTTCCATTCCCGCCATCCTCATCAGGATAGCGGCACCGCGCGCCTCGTCACTTCATCGCTTCGCTCAAATCACCGCTTCGCCCAAATCCTTGCTTCGCGCAAATTCGCACGCCGCAACTCGCCTCTAGCCCTGCCCCACCGGCGCAGGCGCTGCAGGCGTCACCACCGGAAGCCCCACACCGCCCGTCTTTCCGCCGCCCGCATTCATCGAACCGCGCAGTCCGCCCAGAATCTGCGTCATAAATTCATTCGCCGCGCCCGGATTGTTCGGCAGAAAGATCGTATTGTTCCCTGACTTCGTACCGATGTCCTTCAGCGTGTCGAAGTACTGCGTCAGCAGCACCAGCGCCATCACGTCCTCAGGAGTCGCCCCCGGAACACTCTCCCGAAAGTTCTCAATCGACGACCGCAACCCCTCGATGATCGCCTGCCGCTCCGCCGCAATGCCCTTCCCCTGCAGCGCCTTGCTCTCCGCCTCCGCCTCCGCCTGCTTCACCTTCAGAATCTTGTCCGCCTCGCCCCGCGCCTGCGCCGCCACCTGCGCCCGCTGCGCCGCGTTGATGTCGTTCATCGCGTCCTTCACCTTGCTGTCCGGAATAATGTCCGTCACCAGCGCCGTCAATATGTTGAAGCCGAAGCCGCTCATAATCGCGTCCAGCTCCGTCTTCACATTCACGCTGATCCCCGACTGCTGCTCAAACGTCTCATCCAGCGTCAACTTCGGCACATGCCCCAGGATCGAGTTGAAGACAAAACTCTCAATCTGCTTCTGCGGCGCGCTCAGCTTGTAGAACGCGTCATACACCTTGTCCGGCAGTATCTGGTACTGCACGCTCACCGGTATCTGCACAAACACGTTGTCGTGCGTCTTGGTCTCCACCTGGAACTGCGCCTGCGTCACCTGCAGGTTCACAAAGTAGACATTCTCCGCAAACGGCACCAGCACATGCAGCCCCGCCTGCTCAATCCGGTTGAACTTCCCAAACCGCTCCACCACGCCCGCCGTCGCGGTGCGCACCGTATACAGCGTCTTGATTACTAGCACCAGCACCACCAGCGCCACAATCCCCAGCACCACCAGCCCAAACGTCGTCGCCGAACCCGTCTCCATCGCTCCGCCTCTTTCTCTTTAGTTGTCATCCCCGCAGGGGATCTGCGTCTTCCCCACTCGCCGTCATCCTGAGCGAAGCCGTCCCGCCTATCAGCGCGGCGCAGTCGAAGGACCTGCTTCTTACCTTTTCGTCGTCATCCTGAGCGCAGGCGCATCGCGCCGCAGCGAAGGACCCCTGTAGTTGCTTTGTCTCGTCATTCTGGACCGCGAAGCGCGTCCAGAATCTCCGCATTTGTCTTCCCGATGCGCCCCCAGCATACCGCACCCACCACCGAGCGGAGCGGATCGCAACGCCATGTACTGAGCATGGGGCCCGGTGGTCCATCCTTCGCGTGGCGAAGGGTGGGTTGCCTTAGTTGTCATCCCCGCAGGGGATCTGCGTTTCCCTCTCCTTCGCCGTCATCCCGACCGGAGCCGCGCGTTCAGCGCGGCGCAGCGGAGGGGCCTGTCCTGAGCGAGGCGAAGCCGAGCCGAATGGAACCCCCGCATTTATCTCCCCGATGCGCCCCAAGTCTACCGCACCCACCACCGAGCGGAGCGGATCGCAACGCCATGTACTGAGCACGGGGCCGGGTGGCCCATCCTTCGCGTAGCGAAGGGTGGGTTGCCTCTGTCAAATGGCCGGGTGCCCCAGGTGCCTCGCCTTTGGGCACCTGGGAGAAAGCAGGGGGTGCCCCACCCTCGCGCAGCTGGGATGGGTTTGAACTGCCCGGTGCCCCAGAGCCTGTCCTGAGCGAGGCGAAGCCGAGTCGAACGGAACCCCCACATTTGTCTTCGTCTTGGGCGCCCACAGCAAACCGCACCCACCACCGAGCGGAGCGGATCGCAACGCCATGTACTGAGCATGGGGCCGGGTGGCCCATCCTTCGCGTAGCGAAGGGTGGGTTGCCTTAGTTGTCATCCCCGCAGGGGATCTGCGTTTCCCTCTCCTTCGCCGTCATCCCGACCGGAGCCGCGCGTTCAGCGCGGCGCAGCGGAGGAGCCTGTCCTGAGCGAGGCGAAGCCGAGCCGAATGGAACCCCCACATTTGTCTTCGTCTTGGGCGCCCACAGCAAACCGCACCCGCCTCAAGGGCCAGCCTTCTCGGAGGAGCAGCGCGCTTCAGCGCGCGGAAAAGCGCCCTCTCATCAATCCGGGCTTCAGCCCGGACGTTTATGGCACGCGTTTACGCGTGCCATAAAAGACCGCGCCGCAAGGCGCACCCGGGCTGCCGCAGGCCGGAGCGGAGCCGCAGACCCAGCGCCCATCAGAGACTCAGTCCCATACTGGATACGCGCAGCAAAAAAGTAGAAAAATGCTAGTTTTCCTGCGCCTCGCAGCGAATATAAAAAGAAGCCTTGGAGAAGATTTTCAGTCTGGAACTCAGTGGATACACGGATGCAATTCGATGAGAAAAGCCATTATCAACGCGCCGAGAATCTTTTGCGCCAAGCCAACACGCATTTAATGGAAGGCTTCGTCCTGCATGCCCCGCCATTTCGATACCTCGCCACCGAAACCGAAGAGGACGGCAGCATTATCGAGGCCCATCAGGCGGACACAATTCCTGAGATTGTCCAGGCCCTTGAGCAGAGTGAGGCGCAAGGTACAGACACTGAGATCAACGACCTCGAGACTGGCGAAGTTCTTCGACCAGACTTCGAGCGTATCTACCGCGTCACGCGTGTGTATAGGGGCGATACCGTGGTATACCAAGCGGGGGAATAGCCTATCAGAATCTCTCTAGGAGAGAACTGATCTCTGCCTGGGCAAATTCCTGACAATCGGAATAGAGCTTCGACAGGGCTTCCGGGAGACTGCCTTCCAGAGAAGCCATAATCAAATCGAACTTCTGAAATTCCTGTCGAAACGCCCGTATTTTCTGAAGATTCGCAGACATTTTAAGCCTTCGCTCCGTTTCATCACCCCAAACCGACGCCCAGTAGCGACATGTAGCGCAGGGCGGCGGGCAACGGTCACCGTCATGAGACAAGAACGATGCCCAACCGGATTTCGCAAGGACGAGCACTTTTCGACCATCGTCGCGGCGCTTTTCGTTATTGCACTTCTTGCAAGAGACGAGCACATTGCCTGGAATGTGTAACCCCGTGCGGTATCGGTTCATCCCATCTAAGTGCTCGATAACAGGAACAGTCTCCGCCAAATCGCGCTCACAATAAGGACACCGATTGCCAAATCTGAGCCGAACCAGCTCCATGTACTCTTGGCCGTCGACGCGTAGTCCCCACTCGCGGCAGATCTTCCTACTCAACTCATGCAGGAACATGCTAATCAGCTTATTCGCCACATCAGACTTCGCCCGCCTGGTGGCCGAACGCAACAGAAAACTCGCGTCCGTCATTGTTTACCGCCAAGCAGCCAGTCCACCCCGACCCCAAGCACTTGGGCGATTGCCTTGAGTTCATAATCAAGGACGTAACGGTGATTCCCCTCGATCTTCGCGATTGCGGCACGGTCAAGTTGAACGCCAATCCGCGCAAGCTTGCCAGATAGGGCATCCTGTGTGAGCGGAGGGTGCGAAATACTACGAGCCTCAGCGACCTTACGCCCAACGATGTTCTTTCCACGCGAAGCGTCCATGCCAACAACGAGCCTACCGGCGGGACCGCGTCAGAGCGTTCTAGATTAGAACATCGAGATAGGTCAAATAAAGCTCCCCTCTCAACGTCTCCTCGCTCTCTCCGCCGCAAACGCTGCTGACCAAACCCGTGTCAAGCTATTTCTACTAACCCACTCATCCCAAGCCACTTCCACGCCAAAACTCCCGCACCCAAATCGCTACAATAGATACAGGGGCTGAATCATGGGTGGGAATATGGACACAACCTGCAATTGGCAGGCAACGCTCGGTGCTGCTCGTTTCACGGCGGTTCGGGGCGGCGCTGTCCTGGCCGGGACATACGCCCGTAAACCCTTTATTTTCAATCGCGAAGCTAGTTACTACTTGGACATTGCGCCGCAACCACACGTGTTTTGTGTGTCTTGCGGGATCACATATGGGGGAGGGGTCTGGCAGGTTCAGCCGAGTGACGGGGCAGTCAGCCAAGTAGCCGCGCCGCATCCTTGGCGAAGTAGGTGACGATAAAGTCCGCTCCGGCCCGCCGGATCGAGAGCAGCGACTCCATCATCGCCCGCTCCGGCTCCAGCCACCCGCGAGCGAACGCCGCGTGCAGCATCGAGTACTCGCCCGACACCTGGTACGCGCCCAGCGGCAGCTCAAACCGCTCCCGCGCCGCGCGGATCACGTCGAGATACGGCCCAGCCGGCTTCATCAGCAGCAGGTCCGCTCCCTCGGCCATGTCGAGATCGATCTCACGCATGGCTTCGCGGACGTTGGCGCCGTCCATCTGGTAGCTCCTCCGGTCGCCAAACTGCGGCGCCGAGTCCGCCGCCTCGCGGAACGGTCCGTAGAACGCGCTGGCAAACTTCGCCGCGTAGCTCATGATTGGTGTCTGCTCCAGGCTCGCCGCATCCAGCGCCTCGCGGATCGCGCCCACGCGGCCGTCCATCATGTCGCTCGGCGCAACGATGTCCGCTCCGGCCTCGGCCAGCGAGACCGCGGTCTTCGCCAGCAGCGCGAGGCTCGCATCGTTCTCGACGACGAAGTGCTCGGAATCTGGGGAGGTGTCCTGCTGCACGATGCCGCAGTGTCCATGCGACGTGTACTCGCACAGACACACATCGGCAATCGCCACCAGCGAGTCGAGTTTCTTGTTGGCCTTGATCGCCCTCAGCCCCTGCTGCACGATTCCGTCACTCGCATACGCACCGCTGGCCTGCTCATCCTTCTCCGCAGGAATTCCAAACAGCAGCAGACCACCAATTCCGAGCGCCGCGCAAACCTCAGCCTCCTTCACCGCCTCATCGAGCGACAGGTTGAAGACTCCAGGCATCGACGAGACCTCTTTCCTCACTCCTTCACCAGGACAGAGGAAGAGCGGATAGATCAGCGCACCAGGACGCAGATGCGTCTCGCGCACCAGCGCGCGCAGCGCCTCGGTCCGTCGCAGCCGCCGCATTCGCGTGGCAGGAAAGTTCATGCCAACAGTCTACGTCGACAGCCGCGAGCAGCGCTGCCGCTACGATAGACAAGTGAGCCTTCTGCCTGAAATCCCCTCGCCATTGGGTGAGTCTGCCGCTGCCGCGCTCGAGTGGCCGCGCCTGCGCGAGCACATCGCCTCGCTGGCCGCCTCGCCGCTGGGCCGCGCGTGGACGCTCGCGCTCGAACCCTGCGCCGATGCAGCGTGGATCGAAGCCCAGCAGCAGCGCACTGCGGAGATCCGCGCATATCTCATCGGCGGAGGCAGCTTCGACTTCCATGGCCTCTTCGATCCCACTGCCTTGCTCGACGAGGCACGCGTCGAAGGCGTAGCGCTGGAAGGCCAGCAGATCAATACGCTGCTCATCGTCATCGAACGACTCGCCGCCTGGCGCGCGCTGCTGCGCTCCGATCAAGGCCGCAATCGCACGTGGCCCGCAATCGCCGCGCTCTCCGCGCCCATCGCCGGGCATGACTTCGCGCCGCTGCTGCATACATTGCGCGGCAAGATCGAACCCGACGGTTCGCTCGCCGACGACGCCAGCCACGAGCTGCGCCGCATTCGCCGCGCTATGGAGCGGCAACATCGCTCCATCGAAGAGAGCCTGCGCAAGTCACTGCGCGCCCTTTCGTCGGAGGGCTCAACCCAGGAAGAACTGATCACCGTCCGTGGCGAGCGCTTCGTCATTCCCGTGAAGACGGAATTTCGCCGCCGCGTGCCCGGCGTGATTCACGGCTCGTCATCGTCCGGGCAAACCGTATTCATCGAGCCGCTGGAGACGATTGAGCAGAACAACGAACTGGTGCGCCTGCTGGACGAAGAGCAGCGCGAGATCCGCCGCATCCTGATGGCGATGACCAGCGCCATCGGCGAACAGGCCGACGCAATCCTCGCCGGTGCGTCCGTCCTGGCCGAGATCGAATCGCACTTCGCGCGCGCGCGCTTCGCCAACGATCTCGCCTGCGTCCGGCCCATCTTTGCCGACCGTCTGACTTTAACTGCCGCGCGCCATCCACTGCTGGAGCTGCGCCTGCGGCCATCTGGAGCGGCGCCAGTGCCAACAACGCTGGCGCTGGAGCCGGATGCGCGGCAGCTTGTGATCAGCGGACCGAACACCGGCGGCAAGACGGTCGCGCTGAAGACAGTTGGCTTGCTGGCGTTGATGGCGCAGGCGGGATTACCTGTTCCGGCTGAAGGTGCGACGCTGCCGATGCTGGGCGCAATCTATGCGGACATCGGCGATGCGCAGTCCATCGAGTCGGCGTTGTCGAGCTTTTCAGCGCATGTGCTGAATGTGGACCGCATCGCGCGCAGTGCGAATGCGAATTCTCTGGTGCTGCTGGATGAGCTGGGATCGGCAACCGACCCGGAAGAAGGCGCGGCGCTCGCCGTCGCTATCGCCGAGCACTTCCTTGCCGCGCGCGCGTGGACCTGTATCACCACGCACCTCACCTCGATGAAGGTCTACGCGGCAAAACACGCAGACGTACTGAACGCCGCTGTCGGCTTCAACCAGGCGACGCTCTCGCCCACGTATGAGCTGCGGCTCGGCGTACCTGGCGCATCCGCCGGATTGAACATCGCCGAGCGGCTGGGACTGGCGCCGGAGATTCTCGCCGAAGCGCGGACGCAACTGACGACGCAGGCAGCGGACATCGGAACGCTGCTGGATGAGTTGCACGCGCAGCTGAGCGCGGTGACCCAGGAGCGCGGCGCGTTGAGTGTGCGCGAGGCGCAGTTGGCGCGGGAGCGCACGAAGCTGGAGGCCGAAGGCCGCGAAGAGCAGAAGGCGCGGACGAAGCAGCTGGAGGCGAAGCTCACCTCGCTACTGGAGGAGTTTGAGGGCGAGCTGCGCGAGATCGTCCAGCAGATCGACGACAAGGCGCTGGCGCGCAAGATACAACGCGATTCAGCTTTGAGAACTGCCCGCGCCAAGCGCGAGTTTTCGGACCAATTCAAGTCGACGGTTGTCGCGCATGTGAGCGGCGCGGACAAGAACGATGCAGCAATGGAGTCGAGGCCCCGCGCGCAGACCGCACGTGAGATCAAGCCCGGTGACCTGGTGAAGTTGAGAAGCCTGGGCCGCGAGGGCCGCGTCGAGCGCGTGATCGGATCTGGCGATGCGAGCAAGAATTACGAGGTGGCCATTGGCACGATGAAGATGCGCGTGCCAGCGAGCGACATCGTCGAAGTGACGCCAGTTGCAGTCGTCACTCCTCTGGAAGCGGCGCGCGGCCTTAAGTTTTCGAGGGGCGGTATCACCATCCAGACTACGAACACTGCCGACACCTTGCCCATGGAGATCAATGTCATTGGTCGTACGGCAGACGAGGCGCACGACGAGGTCTCGCGCTTTATCGACCAGGCATTTCTGGCCGGTCTGCCGCATGTGCGGATTGTTCACGGCACCGGCATGGGCGTGCTGCGGCGTACGCTGCGTGAGTTCCTGCGCGGCCATCCGAACGTCGCGAACATCAGCGAACCGCCACATAACCAGGGCGGGCAGGGCGCGACGGAAGTTGACCTAAGACAGTGAATGCGGCATTGAGAGAGGTGCATGCATGGGTGGGATGATACCGCTGGGGGACGCGTCGCGGCGGCTGCGGCGATGGCCGATCGTGACCGTATTAGTCATCGCGGCGAATGCCTGGGTCTTCTGGCAGGAGATCGTTCTTGGCCCGCGGTTCATCTACACATGGTCGGTGATTCCGGCCCGCATCATGGCCGGCAACAGCTGGATCACGATTCTGACGGCGATCTTTATGCACGCGGGCTGGATGCACATCATCGGCAACATGATCTTTCTGTGGGCCTTTGGCCCTGAGATGGAAGACACCATGGGGCGGTTTCGCTTCCTCGCGTTTTACCTGATCGGCGGGGTCGTGGCTTTTGGTGCGCAGATCGCAGCGCTGCCGGCGTCGCACGTGCCCAACCTGGGAGCGAGTGGCGCCATCGCGGCCGTGATGGGCGCGTTTATCGTGATCTACCCGCGTGATGAGATCAAGACGGCACTGTTCTTCCTGCTCTTCGTGCGCATCACGTATATTCCGGCGGTGCTGCTGATTGGAGTATGGTTTCTGCTGCAGCTCTTCAGCGCGGGTCAGATCGCACAGCATGTGCAGACCGGCGGCGTCGCCTACCTGGCGCATGTAGGCGGATTTCTGTTTGGTGTGCTGACGGGAAGGCTGTGGCGGCGGACGTAGGCAAGGTATTTGTTGAGTTCTGCGCGACCACCAGACCCGAAAAGCGGTCTACTGCGGCGAGAGGTCTTCTTCAGGAATTAGTTCGTAGCTCACGAATGCGACCCTCCTGCTGTCCGGGGACCATGAGGGTCCGTTGATGGTTCCGCGTCCGCCCAGCAGCGTGGCCAGCACCTTCACCTTCTTATCTGCGATGGTCAACAACCGCAACTCCACGTCCGTGTCTGCGGGATGCCCCTGAGTGCCTTTGATATACGCAAGGAAGGCGATCATGGTGCCATCGGGAGAAACATGCGGGAACCAGTCTTCGCGATCATCGGACAGCACCTGCTGCTGCGCGCTGCCGTCTGTCTGCATCTGCCAGATCTGCATCGATCCCGTGCGGTCCGATGCAAAGTAGATCGAGCGCCCGTCGCCGGAGAACTCCGAGCAATCGTTGTAGGCCTTGCCAGACGTGAGCTGCTTCTCCTCGCCACCCGCTACTGGGATGGTATAGACCTGCAGCGCGCCGTCTCGCATGCCCTCAAATGCAAGCGTCTTGCCGTCGGGAGACCAGCCATGCGTGTACGAGGGACCATTTTTCGTGACGAGCCTCGGCTCGCCGCCTTCGGCTGGGACTACATAAATCCGCGACGTTCCATCGCCCGACGAATCGCTAATCTGAATCATGGTTCCGTCTGGAGAGACGCCGTGGTCGCCGAGGATCTTCGTTCGCGACCCTGTGGGCACTACTGTGGGCTCCATCGCAGTGCCCAGTACAAACTTCCGCATCATGCCGCCTTGATCGAAGAGCAGTGACTTTCCGTCGCCGGACCAGTTGGGCGTCTCGAAACGCACGGGCGCCACGTATATAACCTGCCGCGAGGTCGAACGCACATCGACAGTCTCCAGCGCGCTGTAGAGGGCAGGTTTGCCTTGCGAGGGTGACAGTTGTTCCAGCTTCACGTTGGAGAAGATGGCGGTCTCGGTCACATTCTTGTCATGCGAGCAGATGCCCAGGCCGACATATACCGGACTGCCGAATGCGAGCTTCGTGGATGCGCCCGCTGGAATTAGCTTGCCGCCCGCGTCGGAGACGAAGGCGTAGACATAGTCGCCCCGCCGCTCGATGCGCACACGCCTGGGTGCGGAGACTGCCGACTGGATGTTGCGCAGGTTTTCACCTTTTGCGTCCCGATACTGCAATGCCGTAAGGCCGTCGGCGTGGAGGGCCAAATCCACTTCCTCTGCATCGCTGTCGAGGCTCTGACGCAGCATGAGCACGGCCTTGCGGTGCTGGTGGCCGGTGGTACCCACCAACCGGATGTCGGCCGAGAGCGCCACGTCGCCACTCATCTTCTTCCAGAGGAACTGGAAGTCATCCTCCGCGGCCCACATGTCCGCGCCGCTGCCGGTGACCGTATAGGTCTGCGTGGACGCGTCGAAGTTCGCGCTGCCCGGATGCAGGCTCTTGCCCACGTCGCTGTGGCCTTCAAAGATGCCGAGCGGACTGGGGGTGGCTTGTGCGCCGAGCAGCGTGGGCGCGGCCAGCATGAAGACGAGCGCAAACTTGCAGGGCGCAGTGAACATCAGCATCTCCTGAAATTTTGAATTCTGCGAATGACTAGAGCGCGGCGACCGAGCCATCCGCGTGGTAGACAAACTCCATCGGCTTGGTTCCGCCGAAGGGATATTTCGCCAGGGCATCTTCGCTCAGGTTGAAGCCCAGCCCCGGACCGACAGGGAGCGGCACGCGGCCGTTGACCATGCGCATTGCGGGGAAGCCGAACCACTCTTCCCAGATCTTTTCCTTCTGCCCGGGTATGACGAAGCTGCATATCTCCTGCACCAGCAGGTTGGGGATCGAGGTGTCGACATGGAGTGTAGCGAGGCCGCCGATCGGCCCTTCGCATGCGTGCGGCGCCATGGAAATGTCCGAGATGTTGGCCATCGCAGCCACCTTCCACAGTGCGGAGATGCCGCCGACGTGGTTGATGTCCGTCTGCAGAATGTCGACGACGCCCATCTCAATCAGCTCGCGGCAGCCGTAGGTTCCGACCAGGCGCTCGCCGGTGGCGATGGGCGTAGTAGAGCGCCGCGAGACGCGCGCCATGGCCTGCACGTTCTCCGGCGGGCATGGCTCTTCCACCCACAGCAGATGCAGCGGCTCGACCTCCTTGCACATGATGACGGCGACGGACGGACTCATTTTGGCGTGGAAGTCGATGGCGATATCGATCGAGTCGCCGAGGCCGGCGCGGATGCGCTCGAGGTACTTCACCACGTGCGTGATCTTGGCATTGCCCTCGAGCCACTCGTAATCGTGGTCGGGCATACCAACCTTCAGGCAGCTGACGCCCTCGCTCACCGCGTTCTGCTTCAGCTCAGCGAGCGCCTCGTCTGTCGAGACGCTTTCCACGTGGTAGTAGCCGCGCACGCCGCGTTCATCATATGGGCCGCCGAGGAGTTGGTAGACAGGAACATTCAGCGCCTTGCCGCGAATGTCCCACAGCGCCTGGTCAATGCCCGACATCGCCGATCCGATCACCGGCCCCGCACGGTAGAAGGTATGCACGTACATCGACTGCCACAGGTGCTCCACCTGCATGGGGTCGTTGCCGATGAGGAAGTCACGCATATCCAGCACGCAGGACATAACGGACTGCGCCTTGCCTTCGAGCGTGGCCTCGCCCCAACCGATGATGCCCTGGTTGGTTTCGATCTTCACGAAGACATAGGGCCGATCCGAGTTGGGCGTGATGGAGACCCCGAAGACCTTGAGATTGGTGATCTTGAGGCCGGAGCTGAGGCCGCGGAACGCCTCCGGGTTGGAGCCGGTGTTGACGGCATAACTCGCATCGCGCGCCTGCGCGAAAGGATCGCACCCGCAGTCGACTGCAACCGGCGGATTCGCAGCCGCGCCCGCGAGACGCGAGCCGGGGAGCGCTGCGGCGGCCATCGCCGCTCCGCCGAGAAATTTGCGCCGGTTCATGCGATCTGTCCCTTCTCCAACTGCCGCTCGTCGACATCGACGCCGAGGCCCGGCGCTGCGGAGAGCGTGAAGTAGCCGTCGCGGACGGAGTTGGGTGCGGGGTTGGTCAACTGCGCGATGTAAAAGTTGGGAATGCAGCCGGCGGCGTGCAGCGCGGCCGCATTGGCAATCGGCCCGCCCTCATGCCACGGGGCAACGTCGACGTAGTAGGTCTCAGCCAGCGCGGCCAGCTTGCGCATTCCCGTAATGCCATGGGTGTGCACATCCAGGCGCAGAAGATCGATCACGCCCTCACGAAGTAATTGTTGATAGACGCCGCCATCCGCAATGCCGCGCCCGAAGCCAAGCGGGACGACTGTCTCGTCGGAGATCTTGTGCAGCGAGGCAATGTTCGAGACCGCGCACGGCTCATCGAACCACAGTGGGTGCAGCTTCTCGAGTGCAGTGGCCAGCGCTGCGGCATCTCCGGCGGAGAGTTCGGCGCAGCACTGGAGGGCTAGGTCGGCGGTCGGCTCCGCTGCACGCATCCCTTCGAAGCGAGAAACCGCCGCACGGATGTAATCGCTGCCCTGGTTGCGGGCGGAAGGCACGGGGATGGGAAGAAGAAAGGCGCGATAGCCTGCCGCAAACTGCTTCTTCAGGTTGTCGACCAACTGCGCGTCGGAATCGCCTTGCAGCCGCGTGATCGCCCGCGCCTTGTTGCGCGTCGGCCCACCCAGCAGGCGATACACCGGAGCATTGGTCGCCTTGCCCAGGGTGTCGAGCAGGGCCATATTCAGCGCGCCGCGCACCGCGGGCGGGACAAGTGGATCGAGCACCTCATAGCTGCTCGCGGCGCGGCCTGTGACAGCATCGGCGGTGGCCTTCAGCTCTGGAGAAGTGAGCGTGCGGCACTCGCCATATCCGGTCAGCCCGGAGGCGGTGCGAATCTGCAAGACCACATATGCAGAATTTGTTTGGGAAGCCGCGACCTGAAACGCCCGCACCTCGCGGACGGCATGAGGCCCCGCCGCCGCCGGGCTTGGCCGTGACTGCGGCTGCGCTCGCGCCTGCGCCAGCAGCAGCGAGCGTCTTCTATTTACTGCGACTGCGGTCATCACCTGCTCCATCGCGCGCTAACGCGCACCCTGCCAAGTGGTGAGGACATTAGCAGTCCGTCAAAACCACCGTCAAGCGAGGCTTGCAGTTTGGGATAGGAGATATTCTGCCGAAGCCTGCTGGTACCCGTCTTATGTATCTTCCCGATACGGTGAAGCGAATTCCTCAGGGTACAAACCGAGTTCTTCAGCGAGTCGTTCAGCTGTAGGACAACGATGAGGCACACCGATGTACATGTAGTAGTCCATCCGATGTGAACGAATCCACCTTTGTCTTCCAATCTGCACCAAAACTCTTCCCTGAGCATTTGACCAATTGGGTCGCCAACTTGCTGCAAAGTCAAAATTGATCCTTCGCGAAACCCGAGCGCAACGCCGTTATTGTTTTCAAGTCCCTCAACCGTCAATGAACTCAGTCCTCCCTCTTTGAGGAAAGCAATGGCCGAGCTAATGTATGCCTGCTCTACGCGTCTATATTCGTCCTCGGTCAAAATCCCGCCCGTAAATGCGCGGCCAATATCTCTTAATGATGTCCACTCATCCGAGAGGAACGCGCCTCTAGTGTCACGCGAAGCAGGATTGTATTTCGTGATTCGGTACTGAATCATGATTTGTCTAATTTTCATTTAATATGTCTCATAGTCCTCTGCATCTGGGCAAGCAGGTACTAAATTGGTCTTCTTCAATCTCCGCGTGGTATCGTGCCTTCGATGAATCGTCGCCAGTTTCTTCAGCAGTCGATGATGGCCTACGCCGCGTTTCTCGCGAACGCTCGCGCACAGGGAACCTCTGCCGCGCCCAAGCTGACTATCTGCGAGATACGCGCGGTCCGTCTCAAGGACGCCTTCAACAGCCGCTTCATCCGCGTCTACACCGACCAGGGCCTGACCGGCACCGGCGAAACCATGGACACGGTCGGCGCCGAGGACATCGTCAACTCCTACATCGGCCCACAGCTGAAGGGTCGCGACCCGCTCGACATCGAAGGCATCCTCACCGACCTCTGGGGCTGGAAGCGCGCAAACGGTGGCCCGCCGTCACCCTTGTTCATGCGCGGCATGGGCGGCCCCTACCTCAACGCCATCAGCGGCGTCGAGATGGCGCTGTGGGACCTCGCAGGCAAGGCGATGAACCAGCCGATTTATCGCCTGCTGGGTGGGCGCGTGCGCGACAAGATGCCGGTCTATCTCCACGCGGCCACGCCCGACGAGGCGAAGAGTCTCATCGCGCAGACCGGCGTGAAGGCGCTGAAGATCTGCCCCGACTACACGCCCGACGCCTGGATCCTAAATAAAGGCTTCGACCCGGGCAAGCACTGGGGCATCCATCTCAATACGGCGCAGTTGGACGACATGGTCGGCTTCGTCGCGAGTTATCGCGAGAAGCTCGGCAAGAGCTACGACATCGCACTCGAGTGCCACGCGCGCTACGACGTTGAGACCGCCATCCAGCTCTGCAGCCTGCTCGAGCCCTTCCGCCTGATGTGGGTCGAGGAGCCCATCCCCAGCGACGACGTTGACGCCATGCTGCGCGTGCGCAACAACACGCGCGTGCCCATCGCCGCCGGCGAAAACATCTACAGCCGCTACGGCTATCGTCCGTTCCTGGAAAAGGAAGCCCTCAGCATCATCCAGCCGGACATGTCGAAGACCGGCGGCCTGCTGGAGTCACGCCGCATCGCGTCCATGGCCGAGGTCTATAACATTCCGATCGCGCCGCATGGTGTAGCTTCACCGCTGGCCACTATGGCCTACGCGCATGTCTGCGCCACGGTGCCGAACTTCATGATCCTGGAGTGGACCTACTACCTGAACAAGCAGTACACGTCGCTCACTGAGCCTGTGTCCTTGAATGATGGGTTCTTGCACGTAAGCGACAAGCCCGGCATCGGCATCTCCGTCAACGACGACGCGCTTAAGGAACGTACCGAAGCAGGCTACAAGCCGCTTTAGTCTTCTCGCGTGGGCCGAGTATCACACATGTCTATGTGTGATACTCTACACTCCATTGGGGTGCGACCATGGCGACCAATCTGGCGATCAGCGATGAGCTAATTGAAGAGGCCCGACGTGTCGGCGGCCATTCCACCAAGAAGCAGGCCGTTACTGTCGCGCTCGAAGAGTACGTCGCGCACCGGAAACAATTGGCCATTCTCGATCTGTTCGGCACCATCGATTTCGACAAGAAATATGACTACCGCCGCAGCCGTAAGCTGGACCGTATCGGGCGCGACCGGTGAAGGTGCTGGTCGATACCTGCGTCTGGTCTCTGTCGCTGCGGCGGCGTAAGGCACCAGCGGGATTGAGCTCAGAGGAACAGCGCCTGGTTGCGGCGCTGACCGAGGCGATTCGCGATGGCCGCGTTGCCATGATGGGCCCTATTCGGCAGGAGCTGCTTTCAGGAATCAAGGACGCGGCACAGTTTGAGAGGCTGCGGAGTATCCTCGACGCCTTCCCCGATGAGCCCATCACAACTGCGATTTATGTCGAAGCGGCGCGGCTGGACAACCTCTGCCGCACCCGTGGCGTGCAGTGCGGTGAAGTGGACATGCTTTTATGCGCCACAGCACAGCACAGCGGCTGGACAATTCTGACCAGCGACACAGGCCTGCTGCGCTGCATGAAGGTGATTGACGCGGAGCGCAAGGGGACCCATAGACTACAACCATAGCCAGCAGAAGATCTGAATAGAATAGATGGTCTCTGTTTCAATCGATTATTTGGGCTGCATGTCGAGGTAGTCGCTCTTGAGGTGTTTAGCGATCGTTTCGCTCAAAGGCTGGCGCGCGAACTGGGCGCTCAGATCCTCATCGGCATCAGGATGTAGCGGTACTTCACGTCGTCGGCGCCATCTTCCGGTCGCATCTGGCCGGCGGACTGGGCGTCCTTGAACTCAAGCCGCACCTCGCTGGTGCCGCCGATGGCCTTCAGGAAGTCGATCAGGTAGGAAGAGTTGAAACCGACCACCAGGGGATCGTAGTTGTATGGCGTCTCGATCGAGTCTTCCGATTCACCGGAGTCAGTGGATGAGGACGACAGCTTCAGCTCGTTCTGCTCCAGCCGGATCTTGATCGCGCCGGAGCGCTCGTCGGCGAACTGCGCCACGCGCTGGATGGAGCCCATCAGGTCCTCCGAGCGCACAATGACGAACTTGTTGTTGTCCCGTGGCAGTACGGCCTCGTAGTTGGGGAACTGCCCGGTCAGCTTGCGGCTGGTGAGCACGCGTCCGCCCACGCGGAAGAACAGCGTCTGCTCGTCGTCGGCAAAATCCAGCGTCTCGGCATCGGTCGAGTTCAACAGCGAGAGCAGCTCTCCG